>JBDMZA010000614.1:0-17176 GCA_039770155.1 Clostridiales bacterium | reverse complement strand
CTAAGAAATAATTTAATAATTGAAAATGTGGAATATATTAAAGGTGTAGTTTGTAATACAACAAAAAAGTTTGGCAATATTGAGAGTACTGATGAATATTCTATAGGATTACAGGGTTTTAACGAGGCTATTGATTGCTATAATCCCAAGAAAAATGATAATTTTTATAACTTTTCCTCAATGATTATTAAAAGAAGATTAATAAACTATTACAATTCTACAAATAGACAAAAGAATGTTATTCTATTTTCTGATTTAGAAGGAGATAATACTGAAGGTACTGATTACATAGAAGAAAAAAATATAAATAAAGATGATGAAGATATATTTAGATTAGAGTTGGAAGAATTTAAAGAAAAACTTCTTGAATTTAATATAACATTAAAAAATTTAGTTGAATTGTCTCCAAAAAGAAAAGATGCAAAGCATTTATGTACAAAAATGGCTATGTTTGTTGCAAAAAATGAATTGTTTTTCTCGAATTTGGAAAGAAAAAAAACTCTTCCATATAATGAATTAATTAGACATTTTGGGATAAATAAAAAAACTGTTGAAAGAAACAGAAAACTTATAATAGCTACTGCTATCATATATGGAAATGGATTTCAAATGCTAAGAGATTTTATTAAAGATGATTTGTCAGGGGGACAATAAGATGGTAAAAAAGGGAGTTGTCTTAGAAGTAGAAAAAGACAAAGCTATAGTATTAACAAACAATAATGAATATTTATATATAAAATTAAAACCTCAACTGAAAGTTGGAAACAAAATCAGATTTACGGAATATGATATATATCATAAAAGTAATATCAAATTTTATTTGAATAAAATAGTCTCAGTTGCTGCAAGTATACTAATAGTTCTAGGTATTTGGTTTATCGTTGTCAATACAAGTATTACAGATAGTAAAGATGTATATGCATATTTGGACATAAATTGTAATGCAAATATATCATTATCATTAGATGATAATATGGATGTTATAAAAGCTAAGGGCTTAAATAATGAAGGTATAAAAACTTTAAAAGAATTGAAATTGGAAAATAAAGATTTTAAAGAGTCTACAGAAGTGCTTATAAATGAGGCTTTAAAATTAGGCTATATAAATAATAACTTGGGTAATGATTTCATATTAATATCTGGATCATTGAGCAATAGCAGTGATACAGATGAAAATCAAAAAAAATTAAAGGATTATCTTAAAGGATTAGTGTCCAACATATATACAACAGATTTTGAATTTAAAAGTGTTGAAATTATATTGCTAAATCCTAAAATAAGAGATGAAGCTGAGGTTAAAAAGATTTCAATGGGATTATACAGTTTGTATTTAGAGGGAGAAATACAAGGATTAGATTTAAATTTTGAAGAATTAAAGAATGAAGGACTTATTTATTTAGCTAATGTTTCTGCCAAAAAATATGAAGTTTATAATTATCAAGAACCATTTATAAAATTAGAGTTTGATGAGGAAAATTTGAATAAATTAGATTATAATTCTAAACTTAATATGAAAATTAATGTAACTCCAAATAAATTCAAAAAAATTCAATTGTATTTTGATAAAAAATTATTAAGAGAATATGTGGAATATGAAAGGAATTATTTAGTAAATACTTTTAATTATTTACTTGAAGGTAAGCATAAAATAACAGTTAAAGTTCTTCTTGAAAATGGATATAATTTTTCAGAGACAATGGAAGTTAGTGTGAATAAAAAGGATGATGAAAATAATACTGCTACACCAACACAATCACCAATTCAAGAAGAAACAAGCATTCCAAATGAAACTAAGAATGATGATGAAGATTATTCTAAATGGGAATCAAATGTAATATATGATACAGGCGATGTAGTAATACATGAAGATGAATTATGGGAAGCTAAATGGTATCATGAAAACTTAGAACCTGGAACAACTGGAGAATATGGTGTGTGGAAAAAACATAGTGAAGAATAAATAGTATATAAAACTTAAGAATATTTTTTAGAGTTTTCTATATTCTATGATCTTTTGAAAAAGGGTTTTAAGTTAAGAATGTCTAATATTTATAGTAAGGGATAACCAAAAAGTAAATTTACAATTATTTTTTGGTAAATATACGGTTTATGATATCCCTTTTTCAATTTTCTATAAATAATGGAGGTAATGATTATGCAAAATTTAAATATTCTGCCATCAAGAGATGAAATTGATGAAAAATATAAATGGAAATTAGATCATATTTATGAAAGTGAAAAGGATTGGGAAAATGATTACGATAAAATTGATAATTTACTAAATGATGTTACTAAGTATAGGGGTAAGTTAAAGGAAGATTCAAAAAATATATTTAATTGTTTAAATAATTATGTGAAGTTATTAACTGTTGTAGATAAGATATTTGTATATTCAAGAATGAAAAAAGATGAAGATAATTCTAAATCTAAATACCAATCATTGACATCTAAATCAATGACTCTAATAACAAAGGTATCATCAGAGATATCTTTTATAAATCCTGAAATTACAAATATAAATAAAGATAAAATTTTCAATGATATGGAAACAATTGAAGGATTTAAGCTGTATAAGCATTTTATTTCCGAAATATTCAGACAAAAAGAACATTGTCTTTCAGAAAAAGAAGAAATAATTTTGGCAATGGGATTAGAAGTTTCAACAACTTCAGGAAATGTTTTTAGTATGCTTAATAATGTTGATATTAAATTCCCAAAAATAAAAGATGAAAATGGAAATATGGTTGAACTTACTAAGGGAAGGTATATAAAATTTCTTGAATCAAATGATCAAAGAGTAAGAAAAGATGCATTTGTAAATTTATATAGTTCATACTCATCATATAAAAATACTTTGGCTACACTATTAATAAGTAATGTAAAAAAGAATTTATATCATTCAAAAGTTAGAAATTATGATTCTTCATTAAAGAGTTCTCTAGATCAGGATAATATTGATATTAGTGTATATAATAACTTAATAGAGACTGTTTCTGCCAATTTACCTGTATTTCATAAATATCTGGAAATTAAGAGAAAGATGCTTGGATTAAATAAGCTAAATCTATATGATTTATTTGCTCCTATAAGTACAAGTAAGAGAAGTAACATTAGATATGAGGAAGCTTTAGAGATAATAGAAAATAGTTTAGGTGTTTTAGGTGATGAATATATAAATAATTTGAAAAAAGGATTTAATTCAGGTTGGATAGATGTTTATGAAACTAAAGATAAAACAAGTGGAGCATATTCTTGGGGAGCTTATAGTACACATCCTTATGTTTTACTAAATTATCAGGGATCATTAAATGATATATCTACAATAGCACATGAAATGGGACATGCATTACATAGTTATTACACAAATGAAACACAACCATATATATATTCAGAATATAAAATTTTTGTGGCGGAAGTTGCTTCAACAGTAAATGAATCAATATTAATAAAACATTTAATAAATAATACAAAAGATTTAAATGAAAAGAAATATTTATTAAATCATTATTTAGAAGAGTTTAGAGGAACTTTATTTAGGCAGACAATGTTTGCAGAGTTTGAAAAAATTATTCATGAAAATGTAGAATCAGGAAATCAACTTACATTAGAATCTATAAATGAAATTTATTATAATTTAAATATAAAATATTTTGGTAAGGCTGTTAATATAAATAAGGAAATTGAACTTGAGTGGTCAAGAATACCACATTTTTATAGTAGTTTTTATGTTTATAAGTATGCAACAGGATTTTCTGCTGCAACAGCAATTGCAAAAAATATTGTGGAAGGTAAAGAAAATTCAACTTCAGATTATATTAATTTCTTGAAGAGTGGTGACTCAGATTATCCAATTGAATTGTTAAAGAAAACAGGAGTTGATTTGACAACACCTGAACCAATACAAAATACAATGGATATATTTAAAAATTTAGTTGATGAGTTTGAAAAATTAATTTGATGTTGATGATTATTTCTTAAAGATTGTTAAATTATATGAGATTGATACAACTGAAAATCAATCTCATATGATTATGCTTTCAGCCAGAAAATAAAACCTAACAGTATATTTTCACTAAATAAATAATTGAACCAATAAAAATGAATCCTGAAAATCTTGTTTTTGACTTATCTAAACCTATAAAATTATCATAAACTTCAAATCTTCTTGTTAAAAATAACATTTTTATATAATTAATAAAATATAAAAATCTTTCTTTTGTTAAATTTTTCATTAGAATAATAAAAATAGAAATTAATCCACCTGCAATAAATGTGTATAGAGTAATTGAAGTTGAACCATCAATTCCTGTTATCGAGCCTAATGTACATAGTGCTTTTATATCTCCTGCCCCAAGTGTATTAATTGAAAAGAAAAAGAAAAGAACTAGAAAAGGAATTAAACTACCTGCCAATGAATCTATAAAACCAGAAAATCCTAGAAAATATATATTAAACAAATATCCTGATATTAAAAAAGGTACAATGATTATATTTTTGATTTTGTAAGTTTTATAGTCATTTATAACAATTAGTATTAAAAATATAATAATTAAACTAAAATACATAAAATCAAACTCCTAAAAATAATGCGATTAACAAACTAATATAAATTATATGATATATATTATAACATAATGAAATACAATAGTCATATTTCCTAAAGTGAAATAAAAGTGAATATATTTTTTAGTTTTTATTAGTGTTATTAATTCAAAAATTTGTCGATATAATATATGAATATAAAAAATAATCAGATATATAATTCTAAAGCTTTCAAAATTATATTAAAAGATTGATTTTAGGCAGAATCAAAAAATAAACTAGTCAACTTTTTTATTATGCCTCATAAAATATAGATTTTAAAGTTGGGGGAATTTTAATGAAATACAAAAAATACCTATCTATATTTATAGTTGTAAGTATATTAATTAGTATGTTACCTCTAAAAGTGTATGCTTTAGATAGCATAACTATTACACCTGATTCATATAAATCAGGAGAATTAACAGTAACTTGGAATAGTATAAATGAAGATATTTCTTTTGTAAAAGTATTTGAAAAGTACAATGCAGATACTGATACTGATGATGGAAAAATATATGAAGATAGTATAAGTGATTATGAATTAACTTTAAAAGATATAGAATTTGAAAATGACAAAATTTATGAATTACATTTTAAATTTTATGATGCTGATAATAATTATATAAATAAAGGATTTATGTATTTTATGCCCCAAATGACTTTTGAAGCTAAACCTATAGAACAAAATGCAACAACATTGGATGGTGGCGGAAAAATAAATGGAATAAATCCAAAACTTAATATAAATTGGAACATACCTAAGATTTGGAATGGAGAAACTGATGATGATGGCAAGATTTGGATTTATGCTGATAAAGAAGAAGCATATACTAAAATAAAGCAAAATTTAAATATTTATTATGATGAAATAAGTTTGACAAAATTAGACTTTATTATAAATATTTCAAATGGAACTAATAAACTTACATCAATTATAGTAAATAACGAAGATGGTAAATATAGTGCTAGACTTGATAATAATGATAATAAAATTGATATCAGAGATATGGATGAAGATGGAATTGTTGGATTTGATTTGGGAGGAACGGATGAAAATATTTCAGCCAATGAACTCTTAGATGATGAGTTATTACCGGGAACAGTTTATTATTTGACTATTAAGCCAATTTTTAGAAATTCTAATGGTGATCAGGATATTTATTTGCATATAGGTAGTCCTGATAAATATAATTCAAGTCCATTAGCAGGAGATGTTCAGTATACATATACTCCTGTGAAATATCAACTTACTAAAGATAGTGGAGGAATTGTATATGTTAAAATATTTAAATTGAATACTGGAAATACAGAAAAATTGTATTACAAAATAGAAACAAGTGATGTAAAAACTCTATCAGGTAAGTGGACTCCAGAAAAGACAATAAACAGTTCTATGTTTAGTGGAGACTATACTATAGCATTACTTT
This sequence comes from Clostridiales bacterium, assembly GCA_039770155.1. Lineage (GTDB taxonomy): Bacteria > Bacillota > Clostridia > Acetivibrionales > JBDMZA01 > JBDMZA01. The sequence continues at coordinate 11,165 of JBDMZA010000614.1, read as the reverse complement.
CAAATATACCGATAGATAATAATGTATTTTATAGAATATCTATAATAAGTGAGAACAAAGGTGGTTTTTTATCTGATATTATCGAATATAGAATTGCAGATGATACTTCTAGACCACCTGTACCTACAGATATTACTTTGGTTTCAAGAAAATTTAATACAGATGATAAAAAAATCACAGATATTACATTGGCATGGAAAAAACCTATTAATTGGGATGAAATAAAAGATAATGAGAATGAAGATGATGATATAGTTTTTCATATATTATTAAATACTATTCAAAAAAATGATACATCAAATAAAATTATCTTAGATGTAGATGGTATAGATAAAGAATATTATCCAATATATAGAAAAGTAGTACATGTATCTTCAAAGGATTTAGACGATTCTAATGCTAACAGTCTTGTATATGTGTTAAAGGGTGATGAACTCTTTAAGGGAAAATATATGGATGATGATTGGATAGATACTCATAATACAAAAGAAGAAAATATAATAAATAGTGAGAATTATCCTGATTATCTACTTCCAAACAGAGAATACTATATCCAAATGTATACTACAAGAGGAGTAGATAGAAATTCGGATGACAGTGACAAATTTTCAGACAGATCAGCTACAATTAGTTTTACAACTTTGGATATAAACGAAAGAGAAGTACCTGTTCCAGGAGGAATAAATCTTCTTTCAAATGAAGTATCAGTAAATATAGATGAAAATGGTGCAATTGAGTCAATAGATAATGAGATTCAATTGAATTTTAATGAAGTAAGTATTGATTGGGATTATTTAGCTGTAGGTGATGAAGAATATGAGATTGAATATGATTTATTTATGGGAACAGAAGTAAATAATTTAGAGAAAATAGCATCAACTGATGAAGATAGCTTTGTTAAATTCAATAAATTTGAAGATACTAAAACAATTAATGCTACTATTAACAAATATAGCAGTACTGAAAAATTGTTACCAAATTCAACATATTATTTTGCTGTTAGTACAAGAATTATATGGGACAAAAATAAGGATGAGATTTCATCAGAAAAATCATCACTCATAACTGTTACCACAAAAAAAGGAGAAATAGAAAATTCAAATGATGATGAAATAATACCAAAGGCACCTGATGACTTTATTATTTCTAAAGATAGCAGTGGAAATAATCTTGTATCAGGTACAAGTGCGACTGTAGAATGGAGTAATAATGAAGATAATGTTAAATACGAGTTTATTATTACATCAAATTATATTAATGCAGATACAGAAGAATATGTGTATAAAGATGATTTAACATATATAAACTTTTTAGAGGTTTATGGTGAGAATATTATTATAAAGGAAGATGATGAAAAAGAAGGATTAACATATAATGAAAATGAAGAGAAATTTCAGCTAGAAATTGACAAATTATTATTTCCAAACAAAGTATACTATTTTAGTGTCAGAGCAATAAATAATGAATTAGAGGAAAATAAAAGCTCATGGATTTCTATCCCAATAACAACACAAGCGGTTGGAGAACATCAGAACTTAGATGTTATATATAGTACAGATATTAGATTTAATTGGTCTGATGCAGATCAAAGTTTTAAAAATGATGATTATAATGTTTTAATCAGTGAAAGTAATGGAGTATATACATTAGCAAATAGAAATGATGTTAGCATAATAAAAGATGGTAATATTTTTTATGGAAAGGTTACAAATCTAGAAGATGATAAAGAATATGGTGTAAAAGTTTATAGAGGTGATGATGAATCAGATATTATATATGAGAATCAGAGTATAATAACAAAAGATAGATTGAGCCAAATTGAAGTTAAGTGGGATGGAAATGATTATTTTGATTATGAAATAGCAGTTAGATCAGTTGTAAACAATGAATATACTACATTAGAAAATGTGGATTATAGTGTTTATAAGGATAAAACTGAGTCTATGATAGGAACAGATTTATATAAATATATTGTGAAAATTGATTATGTTGAAACAAAGATGACTGATGGTTCTTATGAACATATGCCTTTAAAATCAAATATGAAATATTATATTAAATTAAGAGTTGTTAAAACGGATCCTATTAATCCGACTTTAATATCATATTCAAAGTATGTGGGACCTGTTAAAATAAAGACTGAATTTTCTCAAACAGATTATAATAGATCTGTATTTGAAGAGGAGAAAATAAACAAGTTTAATAATTTATTAAAAAATGTTGAAAGATTAGAGTACTGGAAAGCTAATATAAGTAATGGTAATACTTATAAGTATTTTTTAAAAAGGGATAAAATATTAAATGAAATTGATGATGAAAAAAACTATAGTTACAAAATTGATTTAAAGGATAAAGATATAGATACTAAAAAATATGAAATATATTTTCCTGTAGAAATATTAAAATATTTTAATGATAGCAAAATAGGTCTTGAAATAGGTACCAATAATTCATGTCTTACTCTAAGACCTGACTCAATAAATGAAAAGAAAAATAATCTTATAGTCTCAGATAAATTAAATAATAATAGTGATAAATTTATAAAGCTAATAATTGAAAAAAAAGATTTTGATAAGAATAATTTACCTAAAAACTATGTATCTTCCTCATCTGATAATGGAATAAATGTTGAAGTATTTGGAACAGAAAATGATTATTTAGAATATGAAATACTTTTAAATAATGGTATAAATACTTCAGATACAGGCATAAGTGATTTATATAAAGTATCTATGTTAAATATAATAAAAAATACTAAAACAGAAAACTTAGATAAGGTCGATGATTTTATAGATTCTATGTTTAAAGGTTATCAAAATGAAATAGGCATTTTTCTTGAAAGTAAGGTACTTAAAAGTATAGAAAGTGGAAAAAAAGAAGAAGATATAATTAAATTTGATAAACCTGCAATTTTAAAATTATGTTATGAAAATAATATTGGAAAAGAGTTTTCATATATTAAATATGGTGATTTAAATTCCTGGAATATAGTAAAAAATAAAGCTATATATGTAAATGGTGATATTACTTTTAATATAACAAAAGGTGGAAATTATGCTGTTATATCGAGAAATGATATTGAAAATCAAGGTACATTTAATATAAATTCGCAAGAAATAATTAACTACAAAAAACTTTTAGAACTTTATGATTTATATGATGTTTTTAATACAAGTTACTATAAAGAACCCGAAAAACAACTAAATATTAGTGAATTAATAAATATATATGAAAAAATAAATAATTTAAATGAATCAGGAGATGTTAGGAATAAAATAAAGACTTATGGATTAGACAGATATATTGAACCATCTATAGATAAAACTAATGGTGTAAAAAGGGAAGAAGCGGCCTATATTATGACTAAAATATATGCAGATAAACTAGGAATTGATGTTAATAATGTAAGATCTAAAACATATATAGACTTGGATGATGAATTAGACATTAAAGAAAGATACTATTACAGTATTTTATGGTGTGTTGATATGGATGTATTAGAATTATATAAAAATAAAGTTCTTCCAAAAAGCTATATTAAGCGAAGTGAAATGATTTATGGCTTAAATAAGGTGCTAAAATTGACTGGAGAATTAAATTAAATTGCTGAGGGTGATTGTATGTCATTTAAATTTAGAAAAAAAAGATTATCTATCATATCCTTGATAATAGTTTTTATTTTAAACATTATGTATAGTGCAAATGCAATAGCTCTTGATATACCTATACAATCTGAACCAGAAGGATTAAAAATAAAAGATGGTGATTCTATAGGTTTTAACCAAAGTGATCTATATTATTTTGATATTGTTTGGAATGATTTAAAAATGCCGAGCGATTTTGATAATATTACAAGTCAATATGTAAATATATATTATAAAGAAACTGATTCAGGGATTATTCAAATTAAGAATGAAATATCCGCAGAAGACAAAATTAAAAGAATAAACAAATTAAAATCAGGAACTATTTATGATGTAACTGCTAAAGCTCATTATAAATATATAGAAAATGGTAATACAAAATCTAGTGAATTATCAGATGAATCAAATAATGTAAAGGTGATGACCGATATTGATTTTTCTGTTACTGCTCTAGAATCAAATAAATTAAAAATTACTTGGGATGATGTATTTAATGGAAATGAAAGAATTGATTATGATATATATATTTCAGAAGAAGCAGGTTTTGAAAATGTAAAACCTATAGAGATAAAAAAAGAAGATATAGGTGGAGAAACTGTAAAAATAAGTGAAAATGATGGGAAATTAGAATATATTCATTCTACCAAAAATTTTGGTAAAGTCTATTATGTGAAGATATTGCCAAGTAGTGGTGAAAATTCCTTTGAATACAATTCTAATGTGGAAAAGGATATAACAAATACTTATATTCTTACTCAAACTGAGAGAGTATCTAATACAGATATTGGGGTTATATGGAAAGTTAGTTGGAGTTCTGTTTTGAGCGGTTTAACTGATAGTAGTCTTTCAGTAAATTATGAAATCTTAAAAGGAAATGATAATGATTCTAATCTGCCAATATATTTTGCAGAGACGAAAGATACATCATTTTATCTTGTTGTTTCTGAAGAAGAATCTCCTGAAACCTATTATATTATAAAGGCGTATATTACTAAAGATGGAGAAAATATATATTCTGATGTGGATATTGAATCTAAAGAAGTTTATCTTAAAGAAGCTGAAATTGTATTAACCCCAAGAGTGCCTGTAATTGTAGATGATTTTAAAGAAATTGATACTAATGAGATTATTATAGATTATGATGAGGAGTTAAGTTCAAATAGTGCTTCTATATTATGGGAATCTGTCAAGGATGATTATGGAGAGATTGATAATGATATAACTTATGATATTTATCTTTATACAAATCCAAATGATCTTAAATACAGAAATGAAAATCCAAGTTACCAAAAATATAAAATTGAAAATGATTTTGTCCCAATTGAAGAAAACTATATATATGATGATGCCAGAATAGTTGGATATAAGTATGTAATTGAAAGCCTATCTCCTAATTCAACATACTATTTTGAAATTATAGCAAAAAAATCATTTACTATAAATTCATTAGATGGTGCCAAGTTAGAAAATTATTCTTCAGATTCTGCATATAAAATAATAATAACACCCTTAGATAATAATATTGATAAACCAAAATCTATAAATGCGCCACCAATAGGCATAAAAAGAGAATCTTATCCTGATGGTAAATATTTGATAGAAAAAGATTCAGTGATGCTAAGTGTAAAAAATAAATGGTATGAAAAATATGATATTACAAAAGAAAAATGGAATTATTTTAAGACAGATAAAGATTATGTAAACGAGGTAGTAAATGTTATTCCTGATGGAGGAGTAAATAATAAAGATTATCGTGAAATTGATATTCAATCTGATTACTCAATAAATATTATATGTAAAGAGTTTGAAGATGGCCTTATTATAGAAGATGTTTTAAGTGAGTTTAAGGATATAAGAAATATAAATAGGATTACAGATCCAAATATTATAAAAATTGAGGATGTGTCATTAGACGCAAATGATGCAAATGAATTAGCTTCAAACAATATAGATAATATAAAACATAATGTTGATGTTAAAATTGAAAATTTAGAATCAAATAAAAAATATATAATATTGATGTGGCTATATAATACTAGACTTGGAGAGTGGTCAGAGGCATCAGATTCTATTGTAATAACTACTGTTGCAGATGAAGTAAATAATAGTGAAATGCCAATAATACCAAAATTTAGCAAAACTATACCTGGAGATCTGTTTGTGGATTTAGCATGGGATATAAGTGAAGGATATAAATATATATTGAAATTTGGAACTGAAGAAGATATTAATAATGTGAGTAATACTATTTTTTTAGATTATGAGGAATTAAAAGATAATAGGTATTATAGAATAGAAGATTTAGAAGATGACACTAAATATTATTTTTGGTTACAGTCAATAAATGGAAATACTAAATCATCTTGGAGCGATTCTTTTCCTTTAAAAACATTGAGTTTTAATAGTCTTTTTCAACCAGTAAATTTTGGTATAAAATCTGAGGATGGTTCAATTACTAAAAATAAAATTGCTTATGAATGGTGGCAGACTGAAAATCTTGTATATACTCTTGAAATTGCCGATAATGCTAATTATTATAACAAGAAAGAATTTACTGAAATAAATGATAACACATATGATGTTACAGATTTATCTCCAAATAAAATGTATTATGCTAGACTATATGCAATAGATAAAGAAAGAAATATTATGTCAAAACCTACAAATGATATAATTATAAAAACAAGCAGAAGTAATGATGAATACGATTCTGATTATAGTAATCTAATAACTGATCAACTATATTTAGAGACTGTAAATGATTTAGATTATTCCTTAAATTTAGATTCTATATATGTTGATAAATTAATTGATGAAATATCAAATGATGATGAACTAAATTTTACTATTCCCTTAGATATTGCTGTAGACAAAGTCAATAATTTAAAATTTACTTTTAGTGGTAAGATATTAGGGGTTTTAAGTGACAAAGGTGAAAAACTTATTTTAGAATCTGACCTATTAACTATGGTAATAAATCCAGGCATTTTTGTTAGTAAAAATGATAAATCAAAATGGAATAATAAATATATTATAAATCTAAGTAAAATTCATAAAGATTTAGTTGTTGAAAATAGAAATTTGATAAATATTGTATCTGATATAATGAATATAGAGACTTATGAAAAAGAAATAGGTAGAATGGAAAAAGAAATATTTTCATTTAAATATCCTATAAAAATTATGTATCCATATAAAGAAGAAAACTTTTATAAGTATGGAAAAACTCATGGCTTACAAATTGGAGAAACAAATAATTGGGAAATAAAAAATACAAATCATAATTACAATAGTGATGAAAAAACAGGGGTTATTAAATTTGATATTAATAATCCAGGAATATTTGCTATTGGGGATATAAATTATGGATTAAAATTTAATGACATAGCTGATAGTAGATTTTACGATGATATAAAAAAAGTATCTAATAATTATGATTTTAAGAGTGTAAATGATGATGAATTTAGACCTAATGACAAAATACTTATAAAAGAATCTATAAAATTACTATTTGATATTATGAAAGTGCCTTATGAAGATGATTATATGGAAATTGCTAGAACATCTGGAATAATTGATGGAAGTGAAAACTTGGAAGACTACTGTTCTAAGGAAAAATCAATAGTTTTAATTGTAAATGCTCTTCAAATTATTAAAAAAGAAAAATATCAGGGAAAATATGAGAATATAGAATACACTGATATAAAATCTGTAAATTCAAAATATTTATCAAAAGTTTTGTTTGCCATAAATAAAAATATTATATATAAAAATGGAGATAAACTGTATCCAAAAGAATTTATAACAAGAGGTGAATTTTTATATATGATTAGTAAAATGTTAGAATTATGAGAACCTAAAAAATAATACTAAATTCTTTTCGTCTAAAATTCGCTTAAATCGTGCGAATTCATTCTCTGAGAATGTGGATTTGTTTTTCGGGCTTTATTAAAGGAGGATTATGGATAAAAAAATAGCTATTTTCGCTTTAATGTTTTTGATTTTATTTTTATCAAAAAAAAATTTATATTGTCATGGGGCTACATATGAAGCTCAATATTTAAAAGACAATAAAATAAAAATTACAATTAAATCAAATGATGAAATAAAAAAAGGTGTAAAGATAAAATATTTTTATTTTGAAAAACTTAAGGTTCTTCATGTTGGGTATGAGTTTGAAAAAAATACAAATTTCAACTATACCAGTGATTCAATAGAAATTCCCTTAAATAGTGTTATCCCACCGATTATAGTAATTTTGGAGAATAAAGATTTTATGGTTTTTAGTGATATAGACAAGTCCAGTTATAAAGAAAATATATTACATTTACATGATTGCGGGATTATAAATGGATATTCTAACAATAGATTTATACCTGAAAATAGTATTACTCGAGCAGAATTTATAGCTATATTGTTGAAATCCTTGAATAAAGATGTGAAAAACAATAAAAACAATAATTTTAAAGATTTAAAATATCATTGGGCTAAAAATTATATGTATTTAGCAAATGAATTGGGTTATATTAAAGGATACAATGATAAAACAATTAAACCTGATAATAAAATTACTATAGCGGAATCTGCAGTAATTATAAAAAGAGCATTTAAAGTTAATACAAAATTTGAAGGAATATATACAAAACTGGAAAAAGATAAATGGTATAGTGATAGTGTAAAATATTTATTTGACTCAACAATACTTAGTGTTTTTGATAAAATATATAATAATTTTGATGAAGAGTCATATTTGACAAGAGAAGAAGCAGCTTTGATAATAAGCAGAACTTTATCAGTATATTAAATTTGTGTTAAAAATTAAGTCGAAAAACAAATACACATGATTGGGAAATATAAATATTATCTATTTACTTAATAATTTAGTCAAGGTATAATCTAGTAAAGAGAAAAAAATAATACTTGAATATTACTATATTTGGTATAATAATCGAAGTGATCTTGAAAAGTCAACATAACAATGTAAAAATATAAAAAATTTTTATTTTCATAAAAATAATTATAATGTGTTGAAATATGTCGCATAAAGCATGATTGTGCAATATGAAGGAAGATTATCTATTATTTCAAAAGATATTGCAATATAATAGTATTATGATAATATTATGTAGATACAATTTAAAGATAAATAAGGAAAACCTGAAAATAATATTGCATTTGATTCACTATTTGAAAATGAAACTTATTTATTGGACATTCCTAAGAATATTAAGTATTAGGTTATGTAATTGTGGTTTTCCATATTTTTAATATATTAAAGATTATGATAAAGATTATGATAAGGATAGTCTAAAAAAATAAATGATTCATTAATCAAAACTATAAATTTATTTTTTGGCTATCCCCAAGGAATTATTTTAGAAGAATTATTCTGTAAAAGGGAGATGTTTTTAATTGGGTTTCGGACAAGATATTGGTATAGACCTTGGAACAGCTACAGTTCTTGTTTATATAAAAGGCAAAGGGATCGTGCTTAGAGAACCTTCAGTTGTTGCAATTGACAAAAATTCTAACAAATTACTGGCGGTTGGTGAAGAGGCAAGGCGCATGTTAGGGAGAACACCTGGACATATTACAGCAATTAGACCTTTAAGAGAAGGTGTAATATCTGATTATGATGTAACTGAAAGAATGTTAAAATATTTTATTAATAGAGTGTGTGGAAATAGATTTTTAAATCTATTTAAACCAAGAATAATGGTTTGTGTTCCCAGTGGTGTTACGGAAGTTGAAAAGAGAGCAGTTGAAGATGCTGCTGTTCAAGCAGGTGCAAGAAAAACTTATTTGATTGAAGAACCTATAGCAGCGGCAATAGGTGCTGGAATAGATATTACAAAATCTTGTGGAAGTATGATTGTAGATATAGGTGGAGGAACGACTGATATTGCAATAATATCATTAGGTGGCACTGTTGTGAGCACTTCAATTAAAATTGCAGGTGATAAATTTGATGAATCAATTGTAAGATATATGAGAAAGAAACATAACATAATGATTGGAGAAAGAACAGCAGAGGAACTTAAAATTAATATAGGTTCAGTTTATCCAAGAGAAAAAGAAATTTCAATGGATATAAGAGGTAGAAATTTAATATCTGGTTTACCTAAAACTATAACAGTGAGTTCTGTTGAAATTATGGAGGCATTGGAAGAATCTGTTTCAAGTATTGTAGAAGCAGTACACTCAGTATTAGAAATAACACCACCAGAATTAGCAGCAGATATAAGTGATAGAGGAATTGTAATGACAGGTGGTGGTTGTTTAGTTTATGGTCTGGATAAATTAATACATGAAAAAACAGGAATAGATGTTTTAGTTGCAGATGATGCAATTTCTTGTGTTGCATTGGGTACTGGAAAAGCTTTAGATAATATTGAGGTTTTAGAACAAACAACATTAAATGAATCAAGATATAGCAGAAGATAAGAAAATTCAATATTTTGACTTCTTAGAATCAGCAGAGACTAAGTTTTTATTGGTGTGTAATAATTCTAAAATAAATCCATTTTAAATTTTAATTCATACACCTTTTTGTCATGTTTAGGATATAAATGAAGATGCTTGTTAAAAACATAACGCTCGACATCATAAAATTCCTATGATATAATATTAAGTACAAAACAGTAATTTTCTAAAATTAGTAATATATTCAAAGTATTAAAGTGTTTATTCATATATATTTCTCATTATTTACATTATTAATTAGTTAGTTTTTCATTTTATACTGCTTATTATTGTTTAACAATCTTAGGTTTTTTTAACAACTATAAAAAGAGATGGGAGAGATAGCTGATGAACCATTTGGTAGAAAAGAGAAGATATCAAAGATGCTCGAATCTCATTTGTAAGGTGATGGTAAGTCGAGATGAAAAGTACTGGCATAGTGTTGATCTTATTGATATTTCAGCCGGAGGAATGAGATTTTCTACAACAGATGTTATTAATGTTAATTCTAAGCTATTCTTTCAATTGTATGTTTACAATATGTTGTCTGAATTTAATTTAAGGCTTGAGGCGCAAGTTGTAAGATTTGAAAAGAATAGCAGCGGATCAACTTATTCTGTTAAGTTTTTAGAAATTTCAAAATATTATCAGATTCAACTTGATGAATTGGTAAAATCTAAAATTACTGTAGCAGAAAAACATAAGTCGTTACATGACGAGGAACAAAAAAGTGTTTTATCGAGAAAAAAAACCAGGGGCATTAAAATTTATTTTTAATAGGATTGTGTTTCCTAGGGATAGCCAAAAAATAAATCCACATTCTCGAAAATGAATTCCTGCGATTCAAGGGGATTTTAGGCGAAAAGAGTTGGAGATTATTTTTTTAGGCTATCCTAAGATCTAAACGGACTACCTAAATTTAGTATAGGTGGTTTTTTTGTTGCTAATATTTTTTAGGTTCTTCTAAGGAGAACCTAAAAAATAATACCAAATTCTTTTCGTCTGAAGTTCGCTTAAATCATGCGAATTCATACTCGAGAATTAGAGTTTATTTTTTGG
>JBDMZA010000613.1:0-6230 GCA_039770155.1 Clostridiales bacterium | reverse complement strand
TGGATCAGTTGTTCCATCTTCATTATTATTTCCATTTGAGGTCAAAAATGAACTAACCCAAGCCATTGGCGCATTCCAATTTATTGTACACTCATTTGTTGACCATGATTCTATATGGTCCATATAACATTTTTGCGGAGCCATTTCACCTGGTAACCATCCTGATCCTTTAACCCATGGATCTTGAAGTCCTGAATTAGGACCACCAACAGTTATCCCCGGAGGTGCTGGAGGAAAAGATGAATCTACTTGATTCGCAAAAAATCTATGATGTGGATATTGAACAGGATAATCACCATATCCTGTAACATATGATCTTTCATTTGGATTACGCCCCATCATATAATCCATAGCCTCTGTAACTCCATTTAAATATTTTGATTCGCTAGTATAGTCATAAGCATAAGCTAATACTATACATGAATTAGTAACAAAAGAATTTGATCCCCATGGATAACCTGTAATTCCAGTTTCCATAACAGGTGAAGCTTTAATTGGTATTCCATATCCTTGATTTTTTTGAATATTAATAGTAAAGTCTGCTGCTGCTGCTATATTACTTTGAGCTTGTTCTAAATCAGCAACAGGAAGATCATTAGATACTAGTGCAAGTGTTAGAGTTCCTAAGGCTGATGTATTTCCCCAATTAAATTGACCAACAGTTTTAACTTCTTCACCATTTTCTAAATAATTTGGTACTTCAAGATAATGTGGAGAATTTTGAATATAATCCAAGTATTCTTTATCACCAGTTGCAGCATATAACTCGCATGCAGCCCAATAAAAATCATCAATAACATAATCATCACCATATGGTCCGCCACCTATATCATCACCAAATGGAGCATAAATTGCTGGATTATCTAATGCAGCTCCCCAAGCTTTTTGAGCAGATGCAAGACATTCATTTGCAAAAGTTGAATCATAATCACTCCATATACGATAAGCTTGCGCTCCTGTAGCTGCCAAGTTTAGAGTAGCTGCAGTTGTAGGAGGTTTTAAAATACGTTCTTTTGTATCATCAGCAGGTTCTATTGCAAGACCTGTCCAACTTTCATCATGAGCTTTATGAAAAGCCATACCTGCCCTATCATATCCGTCAGGAACTTGCAATTTCAACATAACTTCCATATGCCAACGAGTTTCATCTAAAATATCTGGTATACTATTTCCACTTTCAGGAATATTCATTGTATTATCCGCAAAATCAGAAACATCGTCTTCATTATATAATCTTCGTTCATACATGTTTTGTAAAGTCCAAAGTGTTATACCACCATTTACAACATATTTACCATGATCTCCTGCATCATACCATCCACCAGTTACATCAACGGAAAAACTTTCGTTGTAATCCCAGTCCTCTTCTTCCTCTGTATTAGTCTTCACTACATCAGGTAGATGACCTGCTCTACGTTCCCACTGACTTTCTTCGCAATATGGCATTGTTATTTCTATACCACTTCTTGAATTATAAAAATATTTCAGAGAATCATAAACAAGATTATCATATAAATTATCCGAGATATCAAAAGGATAACTATCAGCTTCTGAATCTCCACCCTCATATACAGGTTCACTTTCTGCATATAGAATATATCCTGTACCTGTTTGTTCAAAATCAGTAAAGTCAATGATGTGAACATTTTCTCCAGAATCATTATCATAACCAAATACTTCTGTTATTCCACTATCTACTACATTACCTGAACTGTTTTCTAAAGTCCAGTTAACAGGAGAACTGGATTCTGTATGTAGTGTAGCTAATTTATCTCTATTTGGAAAATATCCTAATTGATTTACACGAATTTCTCTATAATCAGGTCTTACCTCATCTGGATGACCTTCAAATTGAGAATCCGTTAAACTCATATCATCAAACCAAAATTCCGTGTCAACAGGAGCATCTGCGAGATGAAATGCCCATTCTAAAACTTCAGCTGTACGATTTGCAGTAAATGTTTGTGTTATTGTTTTAGATTGATTTGCTGTAAGAGTTATGAAATCCCAATTATGATTCATATTCCAATCTTCTGTATATGGATCATTTTGGTCACCAATTTTAGTATATATTTGACAATTTTTATCTGCTTGTACTGTAAATTTAACAGTATATGTATGTCCACTTTCTACAAATAAATCTCTATGACGAAATTGAATATCCCACCTTTCTCCGCCATTAGGATTAACTTTATTAACTTTTACATAATATCTTCCATCTTTAAGTTCAAAGTCTGCATCTGCCGGTGAAGTTTCACAAATATGCCATGGAAGACCTGAACCCTCATCAAAATTTGTTTCTTTAAGTAATTGTCCAGGTTCATACTCTTTTAAAACAACACTTGCAGATATTGAAACATTAACTATCATAATTGTAGAAATTATTACAGCAAGTACTATAAATGGTATACTTATTTTCTTTAAACCTATTTTCTTTAACCTCATTTTGTTTTACCCCCTAAATAAATTTGATAAAATTGTGTAAATTTAGAAATGTATTTATATATTTAAAATTAATACCATAATTTTTTATATAAATCCGTTGATCCATCGGAATTTTAAGAAAAAAGTTGTATTATGAGATTTTGATTATGTCTTATCATTATATTTACATTTTATCATTTCCTATATATAAGTTTAATAAACTATTTTGCTATTTATTGAAAATAATAATAAATAGCAATTAAAATACAACAATACATCTTATTATCTTATAAACAGTGATATTAGATTACATAAGCAGTCAATTCAATCATAAATTAATTTATAGTTGAAGGAATTATTTTTATAAAACAGCAAAATATTATACCTACTAATGAGAACCTAAAAAATAATACCAAATTCTTTTCGTCTGGAGTTCGCTTAAATCATGCGAATTCATACTCGAGAATTAGAGTTTATTTTTTGGATATCCCTAAGGAGAACCTAAAAAATAATGAAGAGCCTAAAAAATAAAACCTGATCTAAAAATATCTTTAGATCAGGTTTTATTTTTCATTTTATTTTTCTTAATTTATTAATTTCTGTAATTCTAACTCCAAAACTCTCGTCTATAACAACAACTTCTCCTTTTGCTATTATCTTTCCATTTGCTAATAAATTCACTGGTTCTCCTGCCAATTTATCTAATTCTATAACAGAACCTGGTGTAAATTCTAAAATATCTTTAATTTTTTTATGTGTCCTTCCTAATTCAACAGTTATTTTAATTGGTATATCCATAACCATATTTATGTTTTTCTTTTCTAATTCAATTTTTTCATTATCAAAATTTTGAAACTCAACTTTTTTTAAATTATCATCTTTTGATTTTTTATTAGAAATTGACATACTAATATCACCTCAAAACAATATTTAAATACATTGTGCAAATTTTATCTGAGGTATTTAGGGATATCCAAAAAAACAACCTTTAATTCTTAAGTGTGAATTAGTAGAACTTAATCCAATTTCAAACAAAAGAATTTAGTATTATTTTTTATACTCTTCTTAGTTTAATTTTTTAAGTTATAGTGAATTAAGAATTAAGAAATGAAAAGCAATGTAAATATGCAATTTTTGCTAATTTAATTATATATAATATTATACCATATCAAACTAAAAAAATCCAAGTATTATTTTTAAATTCTCCTAATCCTGCACCATCTATTACAGTATAACAATCACATTTTTTCAGATTACAATTAGAATCATCTATAATATAGTTTAAATTATCTACAAACTACATTTCATATAACATGATACTTCTTAATTTTCTTTAAAACCTTTTTAGATAAAAATAAATTCCCTATAGAATCTGAATATGCTAATCCATTTTGAGTTAATTTTATATATTTTTCATCTTCTATTGCAAAATCAAATTTTATTAACTTATTTAATACATTAAAATCTTCCAGCACATTATTTTTAAATAATCTAATATAATCTTTTTTGTCTATACCTTCATAGTTTAATATTGATTTTAAAACAAATCTTCTTTTCTTTTCATCTAAATTTAGTATATAACCATAATCCGCCATATAAAAGAATGGTTTTTTAAGATAGTAATCAATAATATTTTTAACTTCAGTTTGTGATACAGCATATTCATTTGAATAATGTATATTTTTTGTGTAACTTCTAGCACCACAGCCAATGCCAATCATACCATCTTCTTGGCAAGAATAATCTATTATTTTTTTATCTATTGAATTATCTTTTACAAATCTCCTCATTGACAATTGTCTATAACCGCTTATTTTTAAATATTTACACGCAATTTTATATAAAATCATTCTATTATCAGAATAATCATTAAATTTCAAACCTGTTTTTGCCCTTATATACAAAGGATAGACATAAATTTCGTTCGGATTCAATTCACAAGTTTTTTCAATAGTATAAATCCACGATTTTTCTGTCTGACCTGGTATACCATATATCAAATCTATATTTAATATGGAAAAATCAAAACTTGATATTTTATTAATTAAAGACATTAAAGTACTTTTATTTTGAAAGCGTTTTAGTGTCTTTATCTCCTCTTCAACAAAACTCTGAATTCCAATACTTATTCTATCTACTTTATTCTCTTTAAATACTTTTAATTTTTCTAAAGAAATTGTATCAGGTGAAATTTCAACTGATATGGGAACAATATTATTATTAATAGAAAAATATTTTTTAGATAAAAAAAACAATCTTTTTAAATTATCCTCACTAAATATTGAAGGTGTTCCACCCCCTATAGAAAATCTTGCAATATTAAACTTACCAATAGATTCTGATACCTCTTTCGATTCTTTTTCCAGTATTTTAACATACTCATCTTGAATATCAGGTTTGGCAATAGATAATAAATTACAGTATCCACATTTATGTTGACAAAATGGAATATGAAAATATAAAAACACTGAGTCTTTTTTTTCATCCATCCACAACTCACTTATAGAAAAAGGTTCATCAAATTTTCTATAAGCCATTTTATGAGGATATGAATATATATAAGATTTATATGGTTTTTCTTTAATTAATTTTTTTATATCTTTCATATTACAAACTCCATATAAGAAACTAACCAAACTAATTCATGAGACAATCTATAACCAAAATAGCCGTCTTCTCCATAGGTTGTACCGTGAGATTTAATGAATATTGAAACAAATTAACTCTCTTGCTTACAAATAATCGAAATTTATTTCTTGCTGATCACCTAAATTTACTTTTATGTATATTTTTTCTATTTTACCCATCATTTTATCAGACACAAAATGATAATGCAAGTCCAATAATTCTAAATTTTTAATCTTTTCAGATTCTAATAGATATTTTCCGCCTTTATCACTTAAAGTTCATAATAATACATCTGATATTTTTATTATATCTAATTTACAACATGAAAATAACGCAAAACTTTAGCGCCTGCGTCTTCATAACATCAGTATAAGAGCCTCTTGTGGTTAAACAATGTATATATAGCGTGAAATATATATCGTCACTCATCTACTACGCTTTCTCCAACAATTTCGTTTACAAAATTTGCTTTTATCTGAATCAACACATGTTATTTTCTTTGAATTACAGTTTGGACACATATAATTACCATTAATTATTTTCTCCAAATTCTCATAACTTTCTTGCCATTTTTTTTTACAATCAAGACAAATTACCATACAAATATTTCTTGTAAAATTACCACCTTCAATTCGTATTGACTTACCATTAATTATACTATCAGCAATCTTATTACGAGAACTATTTAAAATCCTCTGGAATGTTTGCCTTGATATTTCCATTCTTTTAGCACATTCTTCCTGTTCTAGTCTTTCAATATCTTTCAAACGTATTGCTTCAACTTCCTCAATTTTAAGAATATTTTCTAAAACACCAATTAAATCAACACCTATAGGTACAAATTCTTGAATAACGGGAACAAATTCCACTTTTCTCCATTTTGCTGGTCTTGACAAATTAATATTCCCCTTTCAATAATTTCGCTTTTATTGTATCACACTCTACAAAATTCTATACATCTTACTATAAAATCTTCTTGTATTCGCACATTATTATATTATCATTTTGGGCATAGGTCAATTAATCATATTTAACTCCCATTTTGTAAAAACTCATTATGTGATTCTTCAATTTAAAAAACCTTATTTCAAGATACAAAATATAAAGTATCTTGAAATAGGTTTTCTACTATATCCGATATTACTCCCCAAAACTTAAATTAAATTATGTTATTATTA
>JBDMZA010000612.1:0-3330 GCA_039770155.1 Clostridiales bacterium | reverse complement strand
TATTATCTAAACTTACTTTATTATTATTTGTGAAATTTACATTATTTGATGTGATTTTTGAAGTGCTACTTTTAGGAGGATTCTTAATATTGGTTAAATATTTTGCTGTGGAGTTTTGTGGAGGTTTTAATATTGTATAATTTTTGGATACATTATATATATTATTTATTATCATCACCTCCTTTTGAATTAACATTAACTAGTTATAGATACTAATTATTACAAATAGAAAGTAATATATTATACTATGATTATAA
Organism: Clostridiales bacterium; assembly: GCA_039770155.1. Taxonomy (GTDB): domain Bacteria; phylum Bacillota; class Clostridia; order Acetivibrionales; family JBDMZA01; genus JBDMZA01. The sequence goes on along the minus strand of JBDMZA010000612.1, from coordinate 3,073 downwards.
CATACATTACCAAAAACAACAAATAGGACTATAGTACTACAAAAAAATATATTATAACAAATAAAACATCATATTATAAATTATATTTTATAAAAATAAACAAAACAAGCTGTAATTCCTATAAAAACTTGGAATTTACAGCTTGTTTTGTTTATATTGACATTAAAATTCTATGGGAATATAATTAAAGTGAAAATGATAATATCTTTTGTTAGGCGAGGTTCCTATATAGAAATATGCTACTGCCCGGAAACGTCGAAAGACGCCAATGGGTTAGCAGACACTACCGGATTAAGGTTTTGTCTAATGTAGCTGGTTTATCCTAAGCTATATAGTGCTAAAGCTCAACGAGGGAAGATAAAAATAATGCTTAATTATTGTGCTTCTTCTCTTGTGGAAGTTTTTTTTGTCTGGCAAAAAAGTGAGAAGGAGGTTTGAAATATGATTGAATTTTTTATAAATGATCAAAAAAGTTGTGAGTTAAGAAGTATTGAAAGTATTGAAAAAGGTTGTTGGATAAACATAGTTTCACCAACTGAAGATGAGATTAAATTTATTCAAGAAAAATTATCAATTTTACCAAATTTTCTAATTGATCCTTTGGATGATGAAGAAAAGCCACGTATTGATGTTGAAGATGATCAAACTCTAATAATTGTTGATACACCATACTTATATGAAAATGGAAGTAGCTTAAAATTTGAGACGATTCCTCTTGGACTATTAATTACCAGTAATCATTTTATAACAATAAGTTCTCAACCAAGTAATATAATTGAAAAATTTAGAGAAAAGAAAATTAAGGATTTTTATACATTTAAAAAAACCAGATTTACACTACAAATACTGTTTAGTATTGCAAAGGATTTCTTGAAGTATTTAAGACATATTGATAAGAAAACAGATGATTTAGAAAAATCATTACATAAATCAATGAAGAATAAAGAATTATTTAAACTTTTGGAACTTGAAAAGAGTTTAGTATATTTTACAACTTCATTAAAATCAAATGAAATTGTTATGGAAAAGCTTATGAGGTCAAAAATAATAAAAATGTATGAAGAGGATCAAGATTTATTAGAAGATGTAATAATTGAAAATAGACAGGCTTTGGAAATGTCTAATATATATGGGTCAATATTGGGAAATATGATGGGAACATTTGCATCAGTAATATCAAATAATTTAAATATTGTTATGAAATTTTTAACTTCAGTAACTATTGTTATGGCAATACCAACTATGGTTTCCAGCTTTTTTGGAATGAATTTAAAAATACCTTTTGGTTTAGAAAGTCAATATGGTTTTATGATGGTATTTTTAATATCATTGTTATGTTCAGCGATTGCTGTGTTTATTTTATCAAGAAGCAAATTGTTTTAAGAGTAATTTGAAATTATAATTAGTTAATAAAATTTAATAATTGGAAATAGAAAGGAATTGGTGTGATTTTGAAAATTCACATATGAAAGCTTCCCTAAAAATAATATTTAGAGGAAGCTTTTTAATTTATTGTTTTATATCAAATTTTACAAAAAACATAGATTTAAATTTTATGTTATAATGCAAATTAAGGAAATAGAATATAATAATATAGAATATAAAATATAAATAGTAAACTTACAGAATTTACTGTACTTAAGGTGTGTATAATCAAAAAATTGACTAATTTATTTTTTGATTATGTTTTAAAAGGGGGGTAACGATTGAAGAAGATAAAATTTTTGGGCTCTTTTAGTGCAAAAATTATTTTTTTTGTAATATGTATAGTTGTGTCTTTGGTGTGTGCTTTTGTATCGGCTATATTTTCTGTAAAATTTTATCAATATGGTGTTGATGAGAATCAATTATTGTATCTTATATTGGCAATGCTTGCTATATGTATTGAAGTTATTAAATATACTATGTCTTTATTTTATCCTATGCTAGTTGGAAGAGATTATATAAATGAAAAACTTATAAATTCAATGCTAAGACTTTCTCTTATTATGTCAATACTTGCAAGTTTAACATTCTTCTTGGTTTCACATGCGGATTTTCAACCAGTAAACAGAATTGTAAATCTTTTATATGACACATTTTTAGTTAAGATTAATTTTGATTATGGTAGAAGTATAGTTGCATTTGTTGGAAATTGTGTATTTAGTATAATTATTGAATACTTTATTCTTTTATTGCCTAAAGTATCAACATTACCTTTTAGACCAAGAATAGAAAATTATAGAGATATTGAATTTGAAAGATCGAGTTTTAGTAAAATTGCAGAAATGATAACAGTGATACCGGTTTATTTTATTGATAAAATGTATAACAAAGTTATGACTAAATACAAATTGGTACAAATTGAAGGAAGAAAAATTGAGGAATATAAGTTTAAAAAATCTGATGATATAAAAGAATTTGCTAAAAGTCCTGAATTGAAAAGAATTGAATCTGGTCAAATCTTAAAAGAGAATATAGAAAAAAATGAAACTGAATTAAATGATAATGATTTTAAAAATACTAATGGTAATCCAGATAAATCAGAGAACTTGGAAAATGAAAATGAAAATGAACAACAGAGTTTTGATTCAATAGAATCGGATAAGAAAAATGTAAAGGTATTTAAAGATAAAAATAAAGTAAATGTAAATTATAACTTAAATGATAATTCAGACTATAAAGATACTTATATAAGTAAGTATTTAGAAAAGTATACAAAAAATGATTCTGATGAAAATAAAGGTTATAATAAAGATATTAATGAGGATGAAACTTTTCAAGATTTAAATGAATATAATACTGATGATATAGTTAAAGATCATGAAGATTATGAAATGGAGTATATTTCAGATTATGAAGAAGAGCTGGAAGGTGAAATAAAAGAAAAGAATGTGGAAAAAGAAGTAGAAATGGAAGACTTAATAGAAGTAGGAAGAAAAAATAACATAAATAATAATATAATCGGTTTTAAGTCTGGTAACAGAAAGATTAGTGAAACAGAGAAAATAAAATCTGACAAAGCAAACTATAGAAATGTTTTTCCATTAAATAAAAACATTAAAAATGTATTTAAAAATAGTGATGAAATTAG
>JBDMZA010000611.1:0-10513 GCA_039770155.1 Clostridiales bacterium | reverse complement strand
TTTTTGATGTACAAAGACAATAAAAACTTTGATTGTTAGAGGGAAAATAGATTTTAATTTTAAAATTATGATGAAAGATAATTGAATATTATAATTATATTCCATATGTATTTATTTTATATAGTGCTTCTTTAGTATTTTTAACATTGAGTTTCTTTAGTAACTTGTTTACTTGAGATTTTATAGTACCTTGAGATTTATAAAGACATTTGGAAATTTTTGCTTGAGTATATCCTTTTTCAATATATTCTAAAATTTCTAATTCCGCCTTACTTAAAATACTTTTAATTTCTCTTTTTTTCAAATATTTGTATTCTTCTAGAATTATAGTAAATGGATCAAGACAATCATCATTTAAAATAGATTCAACACAATAAATAAGTTTTTCAAAATTATACTTATGTATAATATCAGTTATTCCTGATAGAAAAGCTTTTTTAATTATATTGTCTTCAAAAGTATCAAATAGCAGTATGAATTTCTTGTTGAAATTTTTTTTAGAATGTATTATTTCATTAGCAAGTTCATCAAAGTTATTTATACTGTTAACATCAAGAATAGTTAATTTGAATTTATTATCGAAAAAATTAAAGTGTTTTTTTTCTTTTGAATTTGAGTAAATCTTAATATTTAAGAATTTTTCTAGTGTACAAGATATTTTTTTGTGTAATTCATTATCATTTGAATAAATTAATATTTTATTAATATTCATTGAAGACACCTTTCTTAAAATATCTGTATTGATGATTTAGGCTCTTCTAATATTAACTTATTTGTTTGTATTAAATGATGATTTTGTTTATTCATGGTTTTTAAGTTCTTAAATTGTTATTTAATTAACGTTTAAGAATAATTTTAAGACGTTTATGAATTTGAAAAATGATATCAAAAATTTTTAAATGATTGACATTACCAGTTTCAAATTATATAAGGCATAATCAAAAATTTCATAAGATAATTTTTTTCTGAAAACATCGATGGTTTAACGAATTTTAAAAAAAGTTGACTAGTTTATTTTTTGGCTATCCCTTAGTTTAAAAATGCGATATTATGCAAGATTTTCTATTGGGTATGTTTTGCAAATAGTATAGAATATATTAAGAATATTATTTTAATTATTTAATAAAAGGACAATTGGAGGTAAGTATTTTGAAAAAATTTCAGAAAATTTTTATTATAGGTATTTTTGTAGTATTATTTTTTACAGGTTGTAGTGAAAAAGATGATGAAATAAAGATTAGTGAATCAAGTTCATTAAAAGATATGATTGAAAAAAGTAAAAATGTAGAAAATATTTATTATGAGGTTTTAGCAGAATATCAAAAACCAGCTTATGCTAAATCAGTTGGTAAAATATGGATTAATGATGAGAAAGAAAGACAGGAACTTGATTTATCAGGAAGAAAGTTAGTTGTATTTATAGATGAAAAGAAGAAAGATTATGTTTCTTATTCGCCTGATGATAAAAGTGGAAATAAGATGGAATTAACAGATGAATTAATTACTCAAAACAGTCCATTTGGTTTAATTGAGGGTTTAGATGAAAAAGAAATAAATGGTTTTAAAAAAATTGATAACAAAAAAATTAAAGGAAAAGATTGTTATGTTTTTGAAGGGGAAATAAGTGATAATCAAAAATATGAATCAAATGGTTTAAAAGATATCAAATACAAAGTTTATTATGAGATTAAAAGTAATATAATAGTTCAAATGGAAATTTATTCAGAAGAAAAAGTTATAACAAAGGTTGAGGTAACAAAAATGAAGTTAGATAGTGTTAAAGATGATGATGTAAAAAAACAAATACCTGATAATGTAAAATTGAAAGAAGTTAGTTTGGATGTTGAAATTTACACAACTGAAATGTGTTAATAATGACATATCGAAGAAAATTGCTTTAAACAAAATTTTTCATCAACGCTTCTTAAAATCAAGAAATATGAATATCTATTTACTTCTATTATATTAGAGTGGTAAGTAGTTTTGTTTATTGGAAAATAATGATAAATTGCATGATGTTTTTAACTAAGGGATATCCAAAAAATAAACTCTAATTCTCGAGTATGAATTCGCGTGTTCTAAGCGAACTTCAGACGAAAAGAATTTGGTATTATTTTTTAGGTTCTCCTAAATATGAAATTATAAGTTAGTAGAATTTTCAAAAATATTGTGTTACTCTAAAAACATGTGCTATTATTATACTAGTATAATAAATGAAGGAAAATATAATTAAACATAATCATTTTCATCCAAAGAATCAACGTAAAATCAGCTTAAAGTCAACTTAAAGTAAACTAATCATATCTTAACTGTATAATTTACCAGTAGAATATCAAGGAGTGGTTTAATGGATGGAAAGATTCTTAATAAACGATATGAAGTACTTTGTGAAATTGGTAAAGGTGGAATGGGAGTTGTATATAAAGCAAAATGCAACTTATTAAATAGAATTGTTGCGGTTAAAGTACTAGATAATAGCTTTGGAGATGATAAGGAGTTTATTAAGAGGTTTAAATCAGAAGCACAGTCTGCAGCAAGTCTTTCACATCAAAATATTGTTTCGGTATATGATGTTGGATATGAAGGTGACATTCAGTTTATTGTTATGGAATATGTAGATGGAAAAACATTAAAGGAATACATGGTAAAAAAGGGACTTCATGATTGGAAGGAAATTGTAAAAATTTCTATACAAATATGCCAAGGAATTGAACATGCACACAGAAATAAAATAATTCATAGGGATATCAAACCACATAATATTTTAATTACAAATAATGGTGATGTAAAAGTCACTGATTTTGGTATTGCAAAAGCAGTTGCAACTAATACACTTACAATTGATGGTAATACAATAGGTTCAGTTCATTATTTTTCACCTGAACAAGCTAAAGGAGAATTTGTTGATATAAAATCAGATTTTTATTCTTTAGGTATTACAATGTACGAGATGGTGACTGGAGTTCTACCATTCGAAGGTGATTCTCAAATAGCGGTTGCATTACAACACATAAATCAAAAACCAAGACCTCCTATAGAAAAAAACCCTAATATTCCTAAAAAATTAAATAATATTATTTTGAAAGCAATCAAAAAAGATAAAAATAGTCGTTTTCAAAAAGCTAGTGATATATTAGAAGCATTAAATGGATTATTAACTCAACCTGAAGAAGTTAAATTTAAAGATCAATTTAATAAAAGAATTCATAAAATAAGAAAATATTTAGGAAATAATATTTATTTATTAAAAAATAAACTAAATAATTATTTTACAAAAAAAAGAAAAGATATTGAGGAAACAAATGAAAAACAAATATTTGGTAATTTTAATATTAGAAAACTTTTAAAAACTAAATTAAATAGTTATTTTAAAAAAGAAAGAAAAGAGAATAAAGAAACAAATGAAAAACAATTATTTAGTAGTTTTAGTAACTTTAATATAAAAGAATTTATAAATACTAATTATACCAAAAAAGAATATTCTAGCAAAGCTGGCTATAATATAAAAAAACAACAGGTTTATAAGTTTTTTAGAGAAAAAAGAAACCAATTAATTGTCGGTGGCATTTTTGCATTATTAATTATAACAATCATAATAACAAATATAATAAAACCTATAGACGATTCTACTAATAATGAATATGATGTAGGACAATACATTGGCAAAGATTATAAAGAGATTGTTGAAATTTTAAAAGATAGTGGTTGGAGTACCAAATACATTAATCTTGAAAAAACAAATCCAGATGTTAAAGTGAAAAAAAATATAATAATTAAACAATATCCATTAAAAGGCAGTAAAGTCACGATTAATGTAGATAAAATAAACCTATATTATTCTAGCGGAGAAGCAAAAAATAAACTATTAAAAATTCCAGACATAATTGGTGATAATTATAAAAAATCTGATAAAGAACTTCGAGAAATGGGTTTTAAAATTATTAAAGTCCATGGAGTCAAATCTAATAATGATAAAGAATCAGTAATAGAAGTTATTCCAAAAAGTGGGGAGTTAGTAAATATTAATGAAGAAATTAATATCTTCTACAGTTTGGGTGAAAATAATAATTATATTGAAATTCCAGATTTAGTAGGATTATCGAATTCAAAAGCTCAAGATAAACTTGAAGATTTTGAATTAACTATAGGAATAATAAAACCTAAAAACTCAAATGAAGATGCAATTGTTATTTCTCAAAATCCTAAATCAGGTTTTCTTGCAAAAAAAGGACAAAGTGTAGATTTGTTTTTTAGCGAAGAAGAATCAACAGAACCAACTACAAAACCAACGAAGAAACCGACTGCTAAATCAACATACTCAACAACATATGACAATGGGAATATATCTCTTTCGAAAAGTTGGTTTACAAATCGTTCAGCTCCTTATTATGTACATGTAAAATATGTTTCAACAGATAATAGTTCAAAAAATTCTGAGGCAAGTTGGACATATAACTTAATTGAACAAATTCCAGATAGTGTTCCAGTTAATAATACTACATCAGGTGAAACATACAGACGTGTAATCACTGTGAATGGGAGTACTGTTGATGATAGAATTGTAAAAGTTTTATAAACAAGTGGTCAAATGTGAGTCAAACCTTTAATAAGTCATAGATACAAATTGATTTTGTATTTTACAAAATCAATTTGTATCTATATTGAAAAGTATTTAGGTTTTATTTAGTTTTTATTAACATTTTATATAGTTCAGAAGCAATAATTTCATTTCCTTTACTGTTTATATGGCATGGATCAACAAAAATATTTTCATTCTTGTTAATTAATAATTTAGACCAATTGAAAGAGCTTATTCCTTCATTATCTAGTATTGATACAGCTTCTTGTAAAACTTCATATCCATGTTTCGTTGCTTCAAAGGAACCTGGCAAATATTTATTTGCATATTTGTAAACTTCTTGTATGTCTTTATTGCTATCTGGATAATCACCATATATGGCAATTGGTTGAAGAATATCATAATATTCAAAGTTATATTTTTTAGATAATTCATTTATTCTTCTAGAATTTTTTAAATATGTTTCTTTAGTATCAAATTTTAATTGTTTTAGTTCATCAGGGTCTTCTTCAGTAGGATTTATTCTTATGTCTTCTTTGTTTTTTTCTGTTTCATGGCGAATTCTCTTGTAAATATTTAAAGGTAAAATTTTAAATATTGTTTCTTTTAGCCTATTTCTATAAAACATAACTCCATCAGGATTTTTTTGATATATTCCTGTTACAATATCATTATATCCATGATAAGATATAACAATATCTGGTGTTAATCCATTTTCTAATTCGTATTCAATTCGTTCAAGTTCTTGTTTGGAGTTTGCAGAATCCATTCCAGCATTAATTACAAAAAACTTATCATTACCTGTGTTTAACTTCTTGGATAATTTGCTACTAATAGTTAATTCATCGGGAACTTCGTTGCAATAAATAGTTGAACCACCAAGTATAAGAATTTTTTTTACATCTTTATCATCATATGAATATTTATTAGTAGTTTTTCTATAAACACTTTTTGCACCAAATGATTCTTTAACTGCGTTTATATACTTACCAGAATATTCAGTCTTTAAAATCATACTTGAATTTTTAGGAGTTTCCCATTGTCCTGGTTCTATGGCTTCGTGTTTTTCGAGTAAAAACTCTTTTGAATAATATGGTTCGCCTTCATAGGATAATTTAGCAGTTATTTCTTCCTGTGTTTCCCATGGTTGAATTGGCCATACTAAGCCAGTTAATAAATCCAATATATAAAATAAAGTTATAGTTATTATAAATATAATAATAGCAGGTTTTAACTTTTTGAATACTGATTGAGTGACAAATTTGGTTTTTTCAGTAAATACTACTAATAATATTCCATATATAATGCATACTATATCAAATGACCAGATGATAATTTCTACAGGTAAAGATTCAATTGTACCGTCCCCAGTTAAAATTTTTCCAACAAAGTATTTATTTAATATAATAGCTGAAATTATAAATAGTAATCCAATAAGTTTAAATTTTTGTTGTTTCATAGTTTATACCCCTAAAATTATAATGTTTTTTTAAAATAATGTGTAGATAAAAGGTGCTATTGCACTTCCCTGTACTATAACTAATAATATACCAATTAAAAATAAGATTAATATTATTGGTAATAGCCAGTATTTTTTTCTAACTTTTGCAAACCCTAATAAATCTTTTATTAACTCCAACATTAATAAGGCACCTCCATTCTATTTATTGATAAAGATTGACTTTCTTTCCTATATGTTTTTTCGTTAAAAAATTTTATTTTTAAAGGGTCATATCCAAAAACTTTCATGAAAAAACCCATTGGTGTAATAATTATATAAAATATAATAGTTAATAATATTGTAGTATTAATTTTGCCAAGTATATGCCCTAGTTTCATCCAAAATATATAAATTGGTGTAATAGTTTTAGGTATAAATATTGACAAAATAATAATTATTATTGAAGTTATAAAAGGCCATTTTGGAAGACTATAATTTCTAAGAAAAGGTATTATAAATCCGAAAAAAAGTATAATTAGAATTCCTAATATTATACCAAACTTACGTAAGTCAGAATTATTCAAATATTTTCACCTCTAATCAAGTTCAAATTTTTCTATATATAATTTATCAATCAAATCTTTATTTTGTTTAGATTTGCACAATACAAAATTTTCTAGTACTAGATAATCCATTTCAGTTCCCATAAAGCAATTAAATGCATCAGCTGGTGTGTTTACAATTGGTTCTCCTCTTATATTAAAAGAAGTATTAACAATAACACCACAACCAGTTTTTTCTTCGAATTTTTTTATTAAATCATAATATTTTTGGTTTGTTTCTTTATGAACTGTTTGAACTCTGGCACTGTAGTCTACATGCGTTATAGCAGGAATTGTAGATCTTTGTATATTTAATTTTTCTATTCCAAATAATTTTTTTTGTTGAGATGTTGTTTCAATTTGCAATTCTTTTTTTACAGGAGCAACTAAAAGCATATATGGACTGGGTTTTTTTAATTCAAAATAGTCATTTACTTTTTCTGATATAACAGATGGTGCAAAAGGTCTAAAAGATTCCCTATATTTAATCTTCAAATTCATTATAGATTGCATCTTTGCATTTCTAGGGTCTCCAATAATAGAACGCCCACCTAAAGCTCTGGGACCAAATTCCATACGACCATGGAACCATCCAATAATATTACCATCATCTAATAAATCAGAAAGTTTTGAATATAATTCATTGTCATTATATTCTTTATAATTTGCATCGATAGAATTTAAATATTTTTTAATATTTTCTTTTGAGTATTTTGGACCTAGATAACTACCTTTCATTAAGTCATTTATTCCATCAACTTTTCGCTCAGTATTATAATACTGGTACTGTACCACAAGTGCTGCGCCTAATGCACCACCAGCATCGCCAGCTGCTGGCTGAATCCAAATATCTTTAAATCCAGATTGCTCAAGAATTTTCCCATTGGCAACACAGTTTAAAGCTACTCCACCAGCTAAACAAAGATATTCAGCCTTAGTTTCTTTTTTAATAGTTTTTACAAGCATTAGTATTATTTTTTCAGTTACCTGTTGTATAGAATGGGCTATATCCATATGCTTTTGTGTTAAAGGTGATTCTGGATTTCTTGGCGGTTCTCCAAATAGTTGATTAAATTTTTTATTAGTCATAGTAAGACCTGTACAATAATTAAAGTATTTCATATTTATCTTAAAAGTACCATCTTCTTTAAGGTCTAAAAGATTTTCTAAAATTGTATCAACATATTTGGGTTTTCCATATGGTGCAAGCCCCATTAACTTATATTCACCAGAGTTTACTTTAAATCCAATATAATATGTAAAAGCAGAATATAGAAGACCTAGAGAATGGGGGAAGTCAATTTGCCAGCAAGGTGTAATTTTATTATTCTCACCCAGCCACACAGATGTTGTAGTCCATTCTCCAACTCCATCTATACATAGAATTGCTGCCTTATTAAAAGGACTTGGATAAAATGCAGAAGCGGCATGAGCCATATGATGCTCTGTAAATAGAACTTTTGGTAAAGATTTTTTTGAAAGATTACTCAATTTAATAAGTTCATCTTTGATTAACTTTTTTTGAAACATTTTTTCCTTAAGCCATACGGGAATTGCAGTTAAATATGATTCAAGTCCCTTTGGTGAATAATAAATATATGTTTCTAAAAGTCTTTCAAATTTTATAAATGGTTTTTCATAAAATACAATATTATCAATATCCTCCAAATTAAGATTTGCCTCTTTTAAACAATATTTAATAGAGTTAGTTGGAAAATTTTTATCATGTTTTATCCGTGTGAATCTTTCTTCTTGTGCTGCAGCTATTATATTATTATCAACTATTATAGCAGCAGCACTATCATGATAAAATGCAGATATACCTAAAATATTCTTTCTCATTTTTATTGTTTCCTTTCAGTATTAGGCTTTTTCAAATAGAAAACAGTAAATTCTTAATATTAATAGTAGCTTTAGGTAGAATCAAAAAATAAACTAGTTAACTTTTTTTGAAAATTTGTTAAACCATCGATATTTTCAGAAAAAAATTGTCTTATGAAATCTTTGATTATGCCTTATTTATCTACAAATTATTAAAGCTAAATTAATAATTCATATATCACTTTCCTTATTATAACATTATAAAACCATTTCTTCAATTAATTAGCATATATAGTTATTTGTATATGAAAAAACTTTTATAAATAATAACCGAACTGTGTAGTTAATAATATGTTATATGTGATCAAAAAAATTAATTTATTTTCAAGCCTATTGTAGAGAAGTATTTGTGATTACTCGAGAGTTAGAGTTTATTTTTTGGCTATCCCTTAGCCATGGAAAAAGTGCAAAAGGTAATAGAAAAAATATGGTAGCAATTTAGTTAAGGAATAACTAAATTGCTACCATATTTTTTCAAAAGAAATGTTTTACAGTTCTATTTTAAAGTATACTTGAAGATGTAACAAAGTTTTTACCACTGTTTTTAGAATTGTACATTGCTTCATCTGCTTTTTTAAACAATTGATCTGGATGAATACCATCTCGTGGATAATTTGAAATACCAATACTTACAGTAACACTTAATTTAATTTCATTAAATATTATTTTATGTTCTTCAATAGAGTTTCTTATTTTTTCAGCAACAATAAATGCACCGTCTAAATTTGTATTTTTTAAAATAATTGCAAATTCCTCACCACCATATCTTGCTAATATATCAGAATTTCTACAAGTTTTTTTTGTTATATTAGCAACATTTATTAGTACTTCATCTCCAGCTTTATGCCCATATGTATCATTGAATTTTTTGAAATTGTCAATATCAAATACAATAACGGATAAAGTATCATTTTTTGATGAGAGGTTTTTTAATTCGTTTTTTAATAAGAGTTTAAATTGATTGTGATTATATAATTGTGTTAATCCATCTGTGATGGCCATTTTGTATAGGTTGGCATTTTGGATTGATATTGCAGCTTGTGACATTATTATTGTTAGAATATCTATGTCATCATCTGCGAATACAGAACTAGAAAGTGCATTCTCAAGATAACAAATACCTGTTATATCATTATTATATTTGATAGGGACACATAAGATTGATTTTTTCGGATTAATATTGTTAAAATTCAAATTTGAGTTATTATCTTCAATAGAATTATCTGACAAATAGGATTCTCCAGTATTCAGTACATCATTAATTATTGGGTTTATAAATTCATCATGTTCAATATTATTTTCAGATGAATTTCTTGAAGAAACAATTTCAAAGTTATCTGATAAATCTTTAATAAAAAGAAAACCATTTTGAGCACCTGTTACTTCAAGTGCTGTTTCCATTATATTATCTAAAAGAATATCCAAATTCAATATTGAACTTATTTTGTGACTTACAGTTATCATTGAAGAAATTCTTTGTGAATATCGTGCGAATTTTGAAAAACGTGTTGAAGAATCTTCATTTGAATCATTAGATATACTGAGTTCATCTTCACATTTTTTAATATAATATCTAATATCTGAAGACTTAAATATCTTATATGCATCTATTATTATTTTTTCAAACTCTGATTTTTTTAACTTATTTATTGAAGTATTGTTTTTTAAAAGTATTCCATATTCTAGTAATGATTTTGCTAATTCATGAGTTCTATCATATTTTTTCAAATTTGAAATGCTTTCTTTGAAAATTTCACAAGCTTTATTATACTCACCTGCTACAGATAAATATTTACCATAATTTCTAAGAGCTATTCCATAATAAGCTGCCCATTTCTTGGTCTTTTTAAGAGCAAGACGGCATGTTTTTTGTATTTTTGATAGTTTTTTTGACATTTCTTTTTTAGATATAAGGCTTTGATTTTCAACATAATCAAGGATATATGCTTCTGCTAATAAATTATAGATTGTTAAATGATATTGCTTTAAGAAACTTTGATCTATAGTTAT
>JBDMZA010000610.1:0-10402 GCA_039770155.1 Clostridiales bacterium | reverse complement strand
GATGGTTTAACAAATTAAAAAAAAATTGACTAGTTTATTTTGGGATTCTGCCTTATAAAGCTAATTTCTTACTATTTATAAGTAATAAACTAATATTTTTAAACAAATTTCCAGATACTGATATTATCACAATATAATTGTATAAGCAAATATTGGAGGTATGAACATTTTTATAGATGAATGAATTTAGTACTAAATTTTAAGTTTAAATTTATTCTGCTAAGTTATTCTAAAAATTACTACTTTATATAATTAGCTTTTATATAATTTTGTAATAAATATTAACATAAATCTTATAATAACGTAAATTAGATGGTTTAATAGACATATATACTTATTATTATGACAAATTATATAAATTAATATATTTAAAATGTTGAAAAATTATTGTGAGTAATGAAATTGTTAGCAGTTTGAAATTGAATTGAAGTATTAATTATGTAAGATGTATTATACAAATACAAAAGATAAAATAGGAGTGAGCAAATGCTGGAAAACATACCTTTTGCTGGATGGGCATTAAAAGAAGAAATTGGATATGGTGGAAATTGCAATGTATACAGAGTTGAAAAAGATGGATATAATGCAGCACTAAAACAGATTATTATACCTGGACATAAAGAATATCTGGCTGCTTTAACTCGTTTTAATAATAATGAACATGAAATTTTTAAATATTATGAACCTGAAAAAAATAAGATGATTAAAGAAATTGAAATAATGAGAAGTTTAAGAGGACTTCCTGGTGTTATGATATATCAAGATCACATTATAAGAAGATATTTAAATAGATATGGATGGGAAATACTTATATTGATGGAATATTTGAAACCTTTAGATAAATATATCATAGAGAAAGGCTTAAAAGTAAAAGATACCTTAAAAATGATAATGGATATATGTGCTGCTTTACAAGCATGTCTGAAAGAAAATATATTGCATAGAGATATTAAAGAAGCAAATATATTTATTGATAAAAGAGGTGATTTTAAGATTGGTGATTTTGGAATCTCTAAAATTATTGATGGTTTTTCACATGCTACAACAATGGCAGGTACAACAGGTTATATGGCTCCTGAAGTATATAAGGGGTATAAATATGATTTTAGAGCAGATATATATTCTTTAGGTTTAGTAATGTATAAAATTTTAAATGATAATTTATTGCCCTTTGTAAAAAAGAAAGGAACAATTTCAGATGACAAAATTGCAAGAGATATGATGTTAGAAGGAGAAATTATTCCAAAACCTATAAAATGTAATGATAAATTATATGAAGTATTATTAAAGGCATGTAACTTTAATAGGCAGGAGAGATATAATTCTTTTTTAGAAATGAAAAATGATGTAGAGTTTATAAATGAAAATTCAGAGGAGAATTTTCTCAATTCATATGCAATTTTTCCAATAAAAAGAGGTCAAAAAAAAGGATTGAATAATGAATCAAATATAAATTTAAGTTATGTTAATACAATAAGCTATAGCGATAATATAAATAATATTTATAAAAATATTGATAATTTCGGTAAAGAGATAAAAGAAGATAAAAAATTAAAGAAGAATATTTTTATTTCTATGTTGAATTTAGTAAATAAAAATAAACATAAAATAACTACAATACTTATAACGATGATGGCGATATTTGTAAGTTTGATCTTGCTTAGTGTATATACTCATGAAAATAAAGATTTAATGGGAGATGAACATAATATTTTAAAGGATTCATTGGAGATAAATAAAATTTCAAATACTGATAATATTAATAAAGAAAAAAACACTGATAAAATTGATTTGAATACTACTATAGACAATGATAATATAATTACACAGAATACAATCAAAACAACTCCTAAAATAGAAATAACAAATAATGTTGATTTTTCATCAGATAAAGAATCTAAAGATGAATTAAATGTTACTGATGATTTAATAACTGCTAAAAGTATTACAAATAGTCCGATGCCAACTAGTATAAGGTCTAAAATATTAACTCCTACTAATGATATAACAATAGTTACAACAGAAGCAATTGATAAAAAAAATGAAAATTATAAAGATTTTGATGATTAAAGTTATTTTTTAGGCTATCCCTTAGTATAATCTAAAATTTAGGTTTGATTTTTGAAGATATTTTTAAAAGGTTTAAGGCATAATCAAAAATTTCATAAGGATAGCCTAAAAAATAATATCCGATTCTTGTCGCCTGAAATTCGCTTGAATCGTACGAATTTATTCTCGAGAATACGAATTTATTTTTTGCCTATCCCTAAGACAATTTTTTTCTAAAAATATCGATGGTTTAACGAATTTTCAAAAAAAGTTGACTAGTTTATTTTTTTGATTCTGACCAATATTTGAGGTGATATTTTGTTGTTAAAAGTAAATAATAGGAGGAAATTATTTATTATAATATTAGTAATTTTGATCATTTTGATCATACCATTATTATCAATAGTAATAATTGATGTTTATGTAGAGAAATCTGGAGAAAAGTATATAAAGGAAACTAATGAATTGAAAAAAGCAGATGCAATAATTATTTTAGGAGCATTTGTATTTGAAGATGGAACACCTTCTGATATGTTAGAAGATAGATTAAAAGTAGGTCTAGATTTATATAATGATCAAAAAGCACCTAAGATATTAGTTAGTGGAGATCATGGAAAAGTAACTTATGATGAAGTTAATAATATGAGAATGTATCTTGAAAATAAAGGTGTACCTAAAGAAGATATATTTATGGATCATGCAGGATTTTGTACATATGATAGTGTTTATAGAGCAAAACAAATTTTTGAAATTAAGAATGCTATATTTGTTACTCAAAAGTATCATTTGGTTAGAGCAATTTATATGGCTAGGAAATTTAAAATAAATGCTTATGGAGTATCTTCAGACTTAAGATACTATCTTGGAACAAATCATTACAGATTAAGAGAATATGGTTCTAGGTTAAAGGCATTTTTTTATAGTGAAGCTTTAAAACCGAAACCTAAGTTTTTAGGAGAAAAAATACCAATATCAGGTGATGGAAGAGATACCCATGATATAATTGAATAATATTATAGTGATTTTATATTAGGAGAACCTAAAAAAAATACCAAATTCTTTTGCATGAAATTCGATTGAAATATACGAAGTCATTCTCAAGGATGTGGTTTTTTTTTGATATTTCTAACTAATTTTTTTTATTAAATCTATTGCTTTTTCAAAATCATATTTTGAGAGTGCTAATTCTAGTTTATAGTAGTCTTTATTGTATTTGCTTAAAAATAATTGTTTATACTTTATTAAGAGACTATAAGCTTGTATGTCATTATATTCAATATATTTTTGGAATTTTGAAAGTAATTCATTATTATTAAAATTTTCATTTTGGAGCAGTTTATTTTTTTCGTGATTTATGTTATTTTCAAAGTTTAAATATTGAATTATTAATTCTATTACCTCTTCTAAAAATGATTTCAATAAATCGAATTTCTTTGTATCAGAGTTTATGTTTTGAGTAGTTAGTTCAAGTTCAAGTTCTTTTAAATAATTTGGAAGTTTATTAGCACCAAGGTTAGATGAGACGCCTTTTAATATATGAATATAATTTTTGGCTTCATCAATATTTTTTTCAGAACAAAATTGATTTATTTTATAATAATCATCTATATGTTCTTTTATAAAGATTTCTAATAGCTCTTTGTATAGTGATTTGTTATTGTTTGTTCTAATTAAACCTTCTTCAAAAGAGATGATACTATTTGGAGTAGAGGTAGATTTTTTTTGTGGGAGTATTTTATTTTTAAGATAATGATTGAGTATTGAGGCTAGCTTTAAAGGATCAACGGGTTTAGACAAATATAAATTCATACCTGTTGACAGAATTCTTTCTTTTGTACCTTCAACAACATCAGCAGTTAGAGCTATTATGGGGGTTTTTCTATATTTAATATATTTTCTTATTTTATTTGTTACTTCATAACCATCCATTCCAGGCATATGAAGATCCATGATTATTAGATGAAAATTATATTTATTAACTAATTCAAGTGCTTGTTTACCATCATTTGCACAATGTATTTCTAGTTTAAAGGATTTTAAAAGTTCAGACATCATTTTTTGATTAATATAATTATCTTCCACTAATAAAACTTTTTTATTATTAAAATCGGGAAGCATAATCTTTGAAGGTTTTTTATTATCTATTTCGTCAATACCTATCAAAGAATTATTCACAGTTTTTAATTTTGAATTAAAATAGATAAAAGTACCTCTATTACTTTTTGATTTTATTGTGATTTTACCACCTAGTAATTCAACTAATTTTTTTGATATAGATAGACCAAGACCAGTTCCACCAAAAATTCTTGATGTAGTTGAATCACCTTGAGTAAAATTATCAAAAAGAATATCCTTTTGATTTTCGTCAATGCCTATACCACTGTCTTCAACACTAAATCCTAAAATTATATTTTCTTTTTCAAATTTTTCTATGGAACAAATTATTTTTATAAAACCATTATAAGTAAATTTTATTGCATTTGAGATTAGATTAATCAATATCTGTCTAAGCTTTCTACTATCACCAATTAAAAAGTTTGGGATTTTTTCATCTATTATAAATTCAAGTTTCAAACCTTTATTTTTGGCTTCATATTCTTGAATTGTAATAATTTTTTCAATAAGTTCACCAAGACAAAAAAAATCTTCATTGATCGAGACTTTTTTAGCTTCGATCTTTGACAGATCTAGAATATCATCAACTAGACCCAATAAATGATTTGCTGATTCTTTAATTGTACTAATATATTCAATATCTCTTGAGTTTACTAAGGATTTTTGTAGCATATAACTATATCCTATTACAGCATTTATGGGAGTTCTTATTTCATGGCTCATATTTGCTAGGAATTCACTTTTGGATTTATTTGCATTTTCTGCTAGTGTTTTTGCTTTATTTAATTCTTGAGTTCTTTCTTCAACAAGAGACTCTAACTTTTTTTCATTTTGTTTTAGAAAATTTTCATATTTTTTCTTTTCTGAAATATCTCTTATAACAGCGACTGTATATGTTTCATCATTCATATTAAATTCAGATGATTTTATTTCAACATCAATTTTATTTCCATCTTTTTTAACAGCAATTGTTTCAAGAGATTCATCTATAAGATTGTTTTTGCCAAAAAGAATTTTTTCTAATCTGATTTTTTCAAATTTGTCATTTTTAGTATATCCAAATATTGAAAGAAACTTTTTATTTGTATATGTAATATAATTATTTTTAACTAAAATAATTGCATCATTTGTATTATCAAATACTGCTTCTAATTTTTCTCTATTTTCATTTAATTTAACATTAAGATTTCCTAATTCAACAGCTTGCTTTGAAAGATTTAATACAGAATCAGAGAGATGATTGTGCATTTTTCCTATATTTGAAATAATAATAAACATGAACAAAGTAAAAGCTCCTATGTGCGTTAGAAGTGCTTCTGTAGAAAATGTGTAAAGAAGTGAACTTGTTTTTAATGTTATATATTCATATATAATTCCGTATCCTATTGTTAACATCATACAAACTGATAAAATAAGAGTATAAAAACCTATCCTAAGTCCAAAAACAATAGTTGTTAGTACACATATGGACATTATGAGAGTAATTCCTGTACTGAATACACCAAAAGTATAAATTCCCATAAATCCAGAAAATAGTATAAAGGTAAAAATTATTTTTCCTTTTGTATATAAATTTATTTTGTTTTTATAAATATTTACTATGTTTGTAATTATGATAACAAATGATTGAGTTATGTAGATTGGTTTAAATTGATAATCACCAACTATAATAAGAATTAATAATATAGGCACTAACATGATAGAGAGAATTGTAATAATATTATTGATCATATCATTTTTAATTTTATCAACTGAGTTATATGACATGACTTTTCCCTCCTAAAATAAATAAATAAAATTTAAGTAAAAATAAATGTGAATTAAATTTAGTATAATCTGTGGATGGAAAAAATTCATCCTTTAATTATAAAATTTAATATTTTGTAACAGAATTTTAATATAGGAAACCATAAAATATAATATCCTTTTTTAAGGTTTCCTATATTATAATTATTCATTTATCAATTTTGGAAAAATTACTTTTCTATTATAATCATCATATTTTTTACGATTTTCCTTTATTATATACTGATTTTGAGATGCTTTCATATGCCCCTTACGTATGTTATTATTATGTAGTTCCTGTCCCCAGGGTTTCCAACGATTCTTAGCTATTTCTTCTTCAGTAAATTCAATTTTTAGTTTACCATTTTCAACTGCAACATTTGCTTTTGTAAGACATTGTGGACAATATATACCGTCTTTTCTGACTTCTAACATATTTCCATGACAATCGGGACATACACCTTGTGATCCTACATAAGACATTTTTTCGCCTTTATCCTTTAATAGAAGTGCTTCACTCACATTTTTTCCAAGTTTGTGCATACGTGCAATTACATCATCTTCAAGTAAAACCGATCCAATTGAAGGCATAAAATCAAAGTGTACAGCATCGACAATTGAATCATATGAACCACAGAATTCCATTGCTATCATTTTACAAGTTCCAAGAGTAAAGTTTGTCCAATCTGTTCCACCTATTGAAAAAACTGCTCCAATTTTATGATTTTCATGAACAACATGGCGATAATCACCACTTGCGTGCATTTTATTTAAAAATGTAATAATTGGTCCAGGTGGTAGAAGATTATATGCAGGACTTGATACAATAATTGCGTCTGCCTCTCTCAGTAATTGTTCAATAAAATAGAAATGATCTGATCCGTTTTTGTGAACACATCTGAAATCAAAATTTCCTTTCAAATGATTCATCATACATGTTTCACAGCCAATACATGATTTAATGAAAGCATCCTGAAGATTTATCATTTTACACTCTGCATCGCATTTTTCCTCAATTGCCATAAAAACTTCTTTCATCATAATCTCAGTATTACCATTTTTCCTACTACAACATATTCCTAATACATTCATTTTATTTCCTCCGTTTTTAAATAATAATTACTTTTCCTCTACTACTCTAAAATGTATATGCTTTATATTGAAAAATAATAGCAAAAAATCTAAATTTAGCTAGAAACAGGTTAATTATATCATAAATTTTTATTGGTATGTAAGAACTATTATTTGTCACAAAATCATATGCAAAATTGTTATTTATATCCAAAACGCTTTAAATAAAAAGGTTTAAAAAATTGTGTAAATTCATACAAGAGAATTAGAGTTTACTTGTGATTGTATTTAAAAGATTTACTTTTAAGTGAATTATTATTATATGATAAACAAAAATTAAGTTTTTTAAGTAAGTTAGCTTGAAAAGCCTTATGTAAATAGACTTAAATGAATATTATTTAAGTTATAACTTGAATTAAGTTTTCTTTTCGCATACAATATTATAATAGGTAGGGGATATTAAAAAATAAATTTACATTTAAAATAATGAAGCACACAGTTTTAGTGACTTTCAGATTTTAAAAATGTGATACTATTTTTTTATGATATCCTGAAGATAATAAGATTTGAAAAGGAGCAATATGAAGATAAAATTAGTTGATATTGCAAAAAAAATGGGGATTTCTACAGCAGCTGTATCTATGGGTATCAACAATAAAGATGGGGTTAGCAAGGAAACCCGAGAAAAGGTATTGAAAGTAGCAGAAGAGTTAGGCTACAAAATTCATAAGAAGAATGTAAAAAATTCAACAGATACTAAAAGATTTATTAAGTTACTCAGAATAAAAAAACATGGTCTTGTTGTAATGGAAACAGATTTTTTTGCTGCTGTGATTAATGGAATAGAGAAACAATGTAAAAAAATAGGTTATGAACTTCTTATTTCAAATATCAATTTAAATAAAGAGGATTCTAAACAACTTAAAAATGAATATCATAGTGATATTGATGGTATGATTGCTTTGTGTACTGAATTAGATGAATTAGATTTAGTTACATATAGTAAAATTAAGTGTCCATTAGTTATATTAGATAGCAAATCACAGTATAATATTGATACAGTATTAATTAATAATCAGAAAGCAGTGAGACAGGCAGTAAAATACCTTTGTGAAAAAAAACATATAACTATAGGTTATTTTAAAAGTAGCACCCGAATTTATAATTTTGATAGTCGTTTCAAAAGTTATTGTGAAGCTATGACTATCAATGGATTAACTCAAAATGATAAAAATATTATTAAGTTAGAACCTACAATACAAGGTGCGTATAGGGATATGATTAATTATATTGAGAAAAATGGTAAAAAGAATCTTGCTTCAGCATATTTGGCAGATAATGACAATATTGCGCTAGGCGCTATGAATGCTCTTAAAGAAAAGGGTGTAAACTTTCCAGAAGATGTATCAATTGTGGGTATTGATGATATGTCGTTTTGTACAATAATTTCACCAAAATTAACAACAGTTAGAATTTATAAAGAAGAAATGGGCAAACAGTCAGTTAAAATGCTATTAGATCGGATTAATGGTGATACTGAGTGCAGTAAAAAGGTAGAAATTGATACATTGTTAATAGAACGAAATAGTGTAAAAGACATGAACAATTAAAAAAATATTAAGGAATGGGATCATCAGAAAAAATAAATTCTAAGTTCACATTTTTATTTGAATAATTTAGCAATATCTTTGTTGGTACTAACTGCTATGTAGGCTTCGCTTCTTTTGTATATATTTTCATATGTCATAATCTTTAGTTTCCTAATGATTTATATATAGAAAATTATAAATCATTGTATTTGTGTCAAAACATTATATCTATAATATTTTGTATAAGGCATAGTCAAAAATTTCATAAGACAACTTTTTTCTGAAAATACCTATGCTTTAACGGATTTTTAAAAAAAGTTGACTGGTTTATTTTTTGATTCTGCCTAAGGTGTTCCTAATCTTTACCCATATCGTCGTGTGATTATTAATGTGAACTAAATTCTTAATAACATTTGCCAGAAGGTACTTACATGTAAGTACCTTCTGGCATTTAAGTTTGATTACTAACTAATGTTTGTGCTGGTAGGTTTGGGAAGGAATAGCAAAGAATTATAATTTTATCTATATATTAGGAAGGTTTTTTAAGTTAAATTAAGTTAGGAAATAACTAAATACTAATTGACCATTAACTTAATAAGTGATACAATTTAACTATTAATTTAGGTGATTTAAGTAAAAGTCACTAAGTTTAAATATGCCATGGGGGGTAATAAAGTGAACAAAACACTTAGGATTTTAATCATGGGATTGATTGCTGGATTACTACTTACAGGATGTAGCTCAAAGGAAGAAACTAATGATAATAAGGACACAAAGGAGACAAAAGAGACTAAAGATACTAAAGATACTGAAGGTGGACTTATTGTTATTATAACACCATCACATGACAATCCTTTCTTTAAAGCAGAAGATGATGGAGCAGTAGCAAAAGCAAAAGAATTAGGATATGAAACACTTTCCCTAGTTCACGGTGATGATGTGAATAAGCAAGATGAACTTTTTGATACAGCAATTGCAAAAAATGCTGTAGCTATTATTTGCGACAATGCAGGTGCAGATGCTACAGTAAAAGCTGTTAAAAAAGCTAAAGATGCTGGAATTCCAACATTCCTAATTGACAGAGAGATTACTGAAGTAGGTGTTGCAGTTTCACAGATTGTTTCAAATAATTTTCAGGGCGCTCAACTTGGGGGCGAAGAATTTGTTGAACTAATGGGTGAAAAGGGCAAATATGTTGAACTTATTGGTAAAGAATCTGATACTAATGCGGGAGTTAGATCTAAAGGTTATCATGATATTATTGACCAGTATCCAGATATGGAGATGGTAGCAAGTCAAAGTGCGAATTGGGATCAAACAGAAGCATTTGATATTATGGAAACAATTATTCAAGCAAATCCTGAAATTAAAGGTGTTATATGTGGTAATGATACAATGGCTATGGGTGCTATGGCAGCATTGAAAGCAGCTAAAATGAGTGATGCTATTGTTGTTGGTTTCGATGGTAGTAATGATGTAAGAGATTCAATTATTGCAAAAGATATTAAAGCAACTGTATTACAACCGGCGTATTATATTTCACAACTTGCTGTAGAACAAGCAGATAAATATCTTGAAGAAGGATCTACAGGAGAAGATGAAAAACAACTTAAAGATTGTATTCTTATTAATATCGACAATGCATCTAAACTAGAAACATTTTCTTTAGAATAGTATATATACTAATTATATTAAGTTAGGCATAATCAAAAATTTCATAAGACAATTTTTTTCTGAAAATATCGATGGCTTAACGAATTTTCAAAAAAAGTTGACTAGTTTATTTTTTGATT
>JBDMZA010000609.1:0-2542 GCA_039770155.1 Clostridiales bacterium | reverse complement strand
TTATCAGATATTTCTTTTGATATAAATCTATGATTTTTACTGATTTTATTATTTTCCAGCAAATCATTTTTATTATATTCATCTATATTAGTCAAATGTAACAACAACCACAATTCAAAACATGGATTACTCAATACTATATTGTATTTACAATCAGATATAAAGGTTTTTAATGAATACTCAGAATTTCTATCCTTATCAATAACAATCCAAAGTTCTTTATTATCTATGGCATATTTTTCTTTGGTATCATTTAATTCAATACTTAGATTAGCACAATTTGCAGCAACCATAAATTTCTCTTTTTTACTATCATCTAATTTATCATGCATAAAATCCTCTAATAGAATACCTGCCTCATCTAAAGTTTCACATAAATCACTTCGTCTTAGGCAGTCAAAAATTTCTTTTGAAAAAGGATTATTTTCATATTCTTCAACTAATTTTTTTACACTTTCAGGGTCACTTCGTGTATCTATTCTATCTAGCATTTCTATTTCTATTAATGAATGAAGACCAATTTCATCTCTAAATTCTTTAATTCCACTAAAATACTCAAGTTCTGTTAGATTACCTTCAAAAGCAATTACAATAAGCTTTTTGGGGTCAACTGATGAAGAAGTATAATTTCTTTGACCAATTTTGGCTTTGCTTATTCTTTTACGCATTTCAACACCTCTAATGTTGAGTTTTTGAATGTAGGAAGAGCACCATATCTACCTAAAAGATATGCTTTTTCAACAGATTTATCAAATCTTTCTTTAAATTGGTCTAAAGTAAATATTTTACTACTTCCATCTTTTTCACGCTCTATAAACCATATTTCATCTCTTCTAACAAGCAATAAATCAAGTAAACTTGACTCATGTGTTGTCACAATAAGCTGGCTTTTGGTATCTTTTGATATAGTGTAAAATAACTCAATAAATTTTTTTGACAATTTAGGATGTAAACTTCTATCGAATTCATCTATTAATATGGTTCTGCTACTTTCTAATTCAGTATATAAAGGAATTAAATCAAATAATCTTCTTGTTCCATCTGATTCCTCTTCATATTCAAACGAGATAGAATCGTTGTTTTTTCCTTCATGAATTATATTAAGCTTATTTATGGTTAAGTTATCATTAACATTTTTTCTAAATGAAAATAATTTCTTTTTGGTTTTATCATAAAAGATAATTTCTCTATTTTTTTCTAAATTTATAATATCATTTACTAGTTGTTTATTATTAATTTCATCTAATACATTTGAAAAATCTTCTGTTTCAGAAACTGTTATTTCTGAAATACCTGTATCAAAACCTTTCAGATATTTACTAAAAAGTTTATTTAATTTTTTGTCATAACCAATTAAGAGTTTATTTAAAAACTCTGATTCAGGAAAAATTGTAATCAGATTATATTTAAACCAGTTATGAACAACCTCCAATAATTTTATATCTTCATTTTCTAAATGTTTTGTTGCTATTTCAGATAGAAATAAACTTGAAGGCATAGTTTTTATATCATCTATGTAAACACTCATTCTCTTTTTAGAATTTTCATCAAATAATATATCTTCATTAAAAATAACTTTATTGTTTTCTCTTTCAAATATTGTTACTTCTTTTTTGGATTTCAAAGTATATTTATACAACCATTCATCAGTGACAATTTTTTTATTTAGTAATAGTCCAAGACCATAAATATAAACAGTATTTTCAATCATTATTTCAAATTCAAATTTAGATGGTTTATCAATATTGTTCTTATCAACTTTGAAATATTTGTTAAATAAATTCGTATTTGAAATACCATTAATTATAATATTTTTAGCATATGAAATAGATTTTACAAAATTAGACTTACCAGAAGCATTAGCACCATATAAAAAAGCACTTTTTAAAACAGAAAAATCTGTATATTCAATTGTATGTTCTTTATGTTTTCTAACTCTACTTGAATACATAGATAACTCCTGAGAGTTATTAAATGATAGAAAATTTTCAACATTAAATCTTAATAACATATAATTCACCTCCATTAATATAAAAAGTCTTATAATTTTATATTACGTGATTTTTTCACCTAATACAATGAAAATTTCAATAAATCAATAAAATTTTAACAGATAAATACTAATCCTCAATATCAACAGGCTTAATAACTATTTCACTATCCCTAACATCAATAATAATTCTAGAATTAGCCTTAAATCCAAAATATCTCAAACCAATCAATAATTATTAATATATTACAAAATAACCATAAAAATATAACTTAGGGATATCCAAAAAATAAACTCTAATTCTCGAGTATGAATTCGCATGATTTAAGCGAACTTCAGACGAAAAGAATTCAACCTGTGTAAATACTTGTACTATTATATGTAAATTTACTACTTTACATTATAGTTTTATAAAAGTATAATATTGTAAACAAAATTTTAGCAAAGGCTATTCTAAGTATTGATGATTTTATGGATGGAAATAACTTCAGAACCAATTTTGATAATTATGAAAGATCAGTACTACAGGCAAGAAAAGAAGTAATTGAAATT
>JBDMZA010000608.1:0-5551 GCA_039770155.1 Clostridiales bacterium | reverse complement strand
GAACTTCAGACGAAAAGAATTTGGTATTATTTTTTAGGTTCTCCTTATTCTCAATTTTAATTAAAGAGATGTCAGCTTTGAGTTTTTAGTAAAATATTGAAAAAAATATAAATATACAATATTTTTATTGCTTTTTTAGTAAATTCATAGTAAAATATTTACTAAATAGTAAAATGAAATATAATTAAACTATCCTATCAAATAAAAAAAATTATATTTAATACAATTTTTATATAATTTAAAATGTTTTTACAAAATACAATTCAAGAATACCAAATTTAGCTCACTCTACAATGGTTCAAAAAGTATTATTCAAGGTGCTTTGTATGATTGAATTTTAACTGACATTTTTAAGCAATCAATAAATTCTTCATTTATAAAAATCACAAAAAATTTGAACTATTCTCTTAATCTATTCATACAATAAAACTATTTTTTAATTAATGATAATCTAAAAAATAATGCCGAATTATTTTCGAAAATAGGGGGTTATTTTTTGGTTATACATTATAAAATATATTATACAAGGGGGACATATAATGTTTAAAGTATCAAGTTACAAAATATTTTTATCAATCATTATTGTCATAGCTGTTATTTTTTCATTAAGTATAGCTTTTATAGCAAATGTTCATGGAGCAGGTTCAGTATCATATGATATTGCTAACGACTGGGGAAGTGGTGCTGTCATTAATTTAACAGTAATAAATAATGATTCTACACCAATGGATAATTGGACTGTAACCTGGACATTTCCTGGAAATCAAAAAATAACATCTATGTGGAATGGAAACTATACACAAAATGGTTCAAGTGTAACAGTTAAAGGTGTTACTTGGAATTCAACTATTAATCCAAATAGTTCAATAAGTTTTGGATTCCAATTAACATATAGTGGAACAAATAATGTACCATCTGATATTGCCTTAAATGGAACAACATCAACATCTCAACCTACTACATCTCAACCTACTACATCTCAGCCTACTACATCTCAACCTACTACATCTCAACCAGCAAATGGTCAACCTGATGGATACGCTGGAAGTTCTGGTACAACAGGTGGTGGTAATTCATCATCAGTAACAGTATCATCTGCCTCAGCATTCAAATCAGCTGTTAGTGGAAGTAATTCTAAAGTTGTTATAGTAAATGGGAATTTGAATTTAGGCGGTAATGTTACTATAGGTTCTAATACAACCCTAAAAGGTGCTAATTCAAATTCTGGGCTTTATGGAGGATCAATTATAATTCAAGGTACTAATTATATTGTCCAGAATCTAAATTTCGGTCCATCTAGTGGTGATGTAATGGAAATTTCAGGTGCTACTAAAGTTTATATTACCAAATGTGCATTTCATGATAGTACTGATGAGCTTTGTTCAATTGTACGAGCTTCTGACTATGTAACTGTTTCCTGGTGTAAATTCTACTTTAATAGTCCTGATAGCCACTCATTTGCTCATCTTATAGGTAATAGTGATTCTGCTACTGGAGATAGAGGCAAATTACATGTAACTATGCATCATAATTGGTATGAAAATGGTGTTATTGGTAGAATGCCTAGAGTAAGATTTGGATATGTTCACATTTATAACAATTACTATAACAGTAATAATACTAACTACTGTATTGGAGTAGGATACGAATGTCATGTTAGGTTAGAAAATTCTCATTTTGATAATGTTGACGATCCTTGGAGTGATTATGGCGGATCAAGTAATGGTCAAATGGGTTGGTCTAATATAAAATTTGAAGGTTCTTCACAACCTACATTTATATCAAATTCTTTCCCTGTTTTCTCTCCACCATATTCATTTAGTTTAGATTCAGTTGATAATGTTGAATCAATTGTAAAAAATGGTGCAGGTAATAGATAAATATAATTTTATTTTTTTATAAGTATATAAAGCAGTTTATCCAATAATTAGATAAACTGCTTTATATACATTTTTTTACAAATACGATATTTTAACACAATATGAAATATGGATTGTTTTTTAGATCTTCTTAAAATTGAACTTCTCCCTTAATAACATTATCGATAGTGATATTTTCTAAATCTTCTACAAGTCTTTTTTGTATTTTTAAAAGTGCATGATGAATATCACAAGTATTAGTTCTATTAAGATTGCAAAAATCAGCATCATATATACATCGGTTAATAAAGATTGGACCATCAATTGCTTCAATTATATCTTTAAGAGTTATTTTATCAGGTGATTTAGCAATAGAATATCCACCTTCAGCTCCTCTAAATGATTTTATAATTCCAGCTTTATTCAATTTTCTAAACAATTTTAGAAGGAATCTTAAAGGAATTTTTTCATGTTCCGATATAATTTTTGATTTTTTTGGTTCATTCATATTTTCTTTACATAAATATAATACAACTCTTAGTGCATAATCTCCCTCCTGCGTTATTCTCATGGACATCTCCTTATTCTAAAAACAATGTATACCAATTAAGTATGGTTTATACTATATTATATCTATAAAATATTGTCAATATTTTAACACTAATTTTCAGAATAAGCTTAGGCAGAATCAAAAAATAAACTAGTTTACTTTTTGATTCTGCCTAAAAGTTTGAATTACAATCTAATCAATCAACTTTAAACTTATTTACAAGTGTTGATAATATCTTTACATCTTCTTTTGAAGTATTTGATAATTTTACAACTTTGTTTGATTTATTTAATATATTAAGTACATTCTCATTTACTCCATGTACACTTTTAGTGGAATCAAGTGCCGAAATGGTAACATCTTCAACAGCATCTCTAATCGCCTCAACTGATAATTTTACAGTTTCAGATATTTCCAAAAAATCTTTTATAAGATTTGAAACATATTCAGAATCATCTTTATAGTCATTACCTGTCTTTAAAAAATTTGAGTAATCTTGTTGAACTTTCTTATCTACAAAACTCAGTAATTCTGATGAATTTTCTATTAAATTATTTACCGACTTTATTACTTTTGTTGTTACTATTCTGATCTTCTCAACAGTCTGACTAGAATTATTAGACAATTTTTTTATTTCATCTGCAACTATAGTAAATCCTCTACCAGCATCTCCTGCCTTAGCTGCCTCTATTGATGCATTTAAAGCAAGTAATTTTGTTTGTGAAGCAATACTCAAAATCCCTCTTGATAAAACTTCAATTTCTTTTATTGATTTTGCTTCTTCAGTTGATACTTGTAAATTATCATGGATTTTCGAATAAATATCTTTTGCTTCAAACTCTGAAGTTTTTGCATCGTTCATTAATAATTCTGCTCGTTCTTTTATTTTAATTACTTGTTCATTTGATTTTAATATTTTATTAGTTAACTTATTTATTGTAGATAAAATTTCTACTAAAGTAGCATTAACTTCTTGCATTGCAGCTGCTGACGTTTCAGAACCTAATGATATTTTTGACATATCTTCTGTTACTGCTTCTATGTCTCTTTTTAACATATTTATATTTTCATCAGTAGATGTTAAAGAATTATCAATTTCATTAGAATTTTCTTTTATTGACTTAACCACTACATTTAAAAACTCTTGTAATATTTGAATAGATTTTGCTATTTTAGATATCTCATCTTTTCTTTGTAAATTCTTATTATCAATATTAACATTTAAACTTCCCTCAGCAAGAGTTTTTAAATTCTTTTCAAGAGAAATTATTGGCTTTGAAAATGTTCTACCAAAAAAATAATAGAATACTATACTAACTAACAAAATTATTACAGTTACGATAAGAAAATTGTTTCTATACACTTTAATTGGTTTTTCAATCTCCTCAGATTCAACTGATACCAAAATTGACCAATCATAGACATCTAATTTTTTCCTTAATGAAAAATAATCTTTATTTTTAAATCTATATCCGGCAAAATCTATATTTTTATTCTTAAAATTGATATTCTTTAAAAACTCACTTATATTATCTTCTTTTTTTATACGATTGTCATGTACGCTTTTAGAGTCATTTGATATAATTGAAATATTGCCAGTATTAGCAATTTTTTGCTTTAAAAATTGTGCAGATAATTCTTCTTTTGTTCCATTTAAATAATTTTCCATTTCACTTAAACCTTGAGATTTTAATGTTTCAAATGACTCATTAATTTTATCTTCTACTGATTTTAATTCTAATTCAAGTATTTTTGAGTTAAGATCAAAAATTATCTTATCAATTATTACATAACCTGATAAAAATATAAGAGTCAATACCAAAATGATTGATATTACTGACGTTAATATTAATTTTTCACTTAGCCCAAAAAACATTTTATTATTTTTTTTCTTTTTACTAATTATCATTTTAATATCAACTCCATAATTCATTATTTTACTATTTTTGCACCTTTTAATATGTTTGCATTAAATGTAATTGATAATTTTTCAGCTATTTTCTGATTTAAGTATAATGATCCCTCTTTATTTTTTGAAAAAGGTATTTCCGATACATTTTTTCCACCTAAAATTTCTAGTGCAGTATTTGCAGCAAAATCACCATGCTCTTTAGGTACGGTTGTTACTCCTAACAATGTATATGGTGTTACCCATTCATATGTTGTACAAGATGGTATTTTTGTATTATTTTCTATAAATTCATTTGCAATTTGGTCTTCCCATCCATTTATTATACTACTACCTGTATTATTAAAGTAAAACATATCAACTTCATCCTGTAATTTTTTATAATTATTTACAAATTCTTCATATGTTTTACAATAATATTCTTTTTCAAAGTTAACATTAAATTCTTTCTTCATATTTTCACTGTCTATTTTAGCTGTTGCATTATCTCCTGATATGAAAGCTATTTTGTCTCCTTTTGAGTATTGTTTTAATTGATCCAATGTTTGCTTAAATGGTGATACTTCATAAAGACCAGTTGTATTTTCAAACGGATATCCATATGAATCCCCATTCCAATTAACACCAATTACAACAACTGGAGTTTCACTATTCTTTAAAAAAGGAACAATAAAATATTTACTCGCATTATCATCTGCACCAATTACAACATCTGGCTTATATTCATCATAAATAGCTTTAACTTTATTACCTGCTTCAACTTTAAACTCTTCACTTGTATTATTTTTTGTATCCATTCTTACTATTTTATATTCTGCATTTGTTTTATCTATAATTTTACTAAATGAATCAGACAGTGCTTTACTCCATGGATAATCATCTTTATATGAATCAACATATAAAATCTTTTTACCTGAATAATCCTCAATATCTTTTGACTCTTCCTTCATTTCGCTTTTAGATGATTCTTTTTGAATATTTTCTGAAGAAACCTCATTTTTTTCTTCTCCACATGAAACAGTTAAAATTAGCAGACTTAAAACAATTATTAAAATATAAAACTTTTGATTTTTCATTATCTCACCTCATAATTTTTTTATAGTTTTAACTATGGGATATCCAATAAATAAACCTTAAGGAGAACCTAAAAAATAATACCAAATTCTTTTCGTCTGAAGTTCGCTTAAATCATGCGAATTCATACTCGAAAATTTGAGTTTATTTTTTGGATAT
>JBDMZA010000607.1:0-2653 GCA_039770155.1 Clostridiales bacterium | reverse complement strand
CATTGAGAGCAACAAATGAAGTTTATAAAATTATATTAAAAGCATGTTCTTTTAACATAAGTGACAGGTATAAATCTATTATACAGATAAGTAAGGAACTTGAAAATATTATTGTTAACAAAAAATATGGTGAATTTGATTTAGAAAAAGAAATGAATAAAAAAACTCAAAAATCAGATGATATAAACAACTTTATTAATAAAAATTTTAAAAAGAATAGTAAAAGCAAAAAAAATAACTCAACTTTTAATTTTAAGAAAAAAAAATCAGCAAATTCTTTTAAGAGCAGTGAAGATGAGGCGACTATATTAATGATGGATGACAGTAAAAAGAAAGATGAAAATGTAATACACTTTGGAGATGTTGTCAAAGATGTAAGTTATCAAACCGTAGTAAGTTCAACAAGTAATTTGAAAAATTACTTGAGTAAGAAACCATTTTATAAATCAAAAAAAATTATTATACCATTAATAACTATTTCAATGGTAATAGTATTTTTATTTTTATATAAAGTTGAAGTATATGATAATTCTGTTGGAATAGTAAAACAAGATCAAAATATTATCTTAAAATCAGATGTAACTGGTATTATAGAATCAGTTGATTATAGCGAAAGTAAAATTGTTCAAAATGAACAAGTATTACTTACTGTTGCTGTTAAAAATAGCCAATTAGATAAACTTGAAAAAGATTTAGAGAAAGAGAATTCAAATATAAAAATTTACAACAAAGAATTAAAATCTATAGAAGAGGGTGAAAATTTATTTGATAAAGAGAAAAAAGATGAGATTGAATATTACGAAAATTATAATTCCTTTCTCGTAAATTTAAGGAAAAAGTTAAATGGGTCTATAAAATCAAATGAAAATCCAAAGCAAGCGTTAAACAGATTAAATACTGATTTATCAAATGCTAATTTATTTTTAAATAGTATAACCTCAAATCAGAATTTAATAGAAGATACAAATAGCAAATACTATAAAATATTTGAAGATTATATAAATGATAGTAAAAAGCTTTCTAAAGATGAAGTAAAAGAGTTTAAGAAGACTGAAACTAAAGATATTTCGGATGATATAGAGAATAAAGTTGATAATATAGTAAAATTTAAAGAATCTTTAAAAGAGCATAATGATTATTATACAGAAATTGTAAATGAAAGAATGGAAAAATCGACTGAAAATATAGAAAGCATTAATGAAAAATTGGGTAATAAAGATGATTTTGAATCTGAAATTCATGATGTAAAGTCAATAAGTGAAGGTGATGTTATAGCACTAAAAGATTTGAAAAAAGGTGATAATATAAATATTGGTGATACAATATTAGAAATTATACCAAATAAGTTAATTATGGAAAGTGAATTAGAAATAAAAGATAGTAGTAATTTAAAAAGTGGTAAAAATTTTAAATTTGAAATTATTGATACAGATAAAAAGAAATCAGTTGAAAGTAAAATAGTTGATGTACCTAAATCAGATAAAGATAAAATAAAAGTAGAATTACAGGTTGATAAAAGTAAATTAGGAATTGAAAATAGTTTAGAGGAAGATTTAGAGTTTAAGATTAAATATTTAAAAGGCAAACAGAGTTTATTATTTAATTTTTTTAGTAAATAATGTATTAAAATTTAAAAAAATAATACCTAATTCTAGAGTGTGAATTCGTTGGATTTAAGCGAACTTCAGATGAAAAGAATTAGGTATTATTTTTTAGGTTCTCCTGAATTTAAATTATCTTGAAACAATTATAAAAGTTACAATAGCAAATAATATACCAGTCAGCATATAAACTAAAATCATTTTTTTACTAAAAATATATTTGAATATATCCTTTGTTTGATCTTTTATATTTGAACCTGAGTTTATACTAGACTTTGAATTATTATAATTTGTAAAATCTGACTTGATGGAATTATAATAATTCTTAATTTGTTTTTCTGATTTTTTAATAAAATCTGTAATCTTTTCTTTATTAATTTTTTTTAGCGAATCATTTAAAAATTTATTTTCTTTTAGTGCATTTAAAAATTTGTCACTATATTGATTAATTTTTTCGACATTTCTGTTATTATCACTATTAAAACTATTATTATTATTATTATTATCATCATTATTAAAACTATTTTCTTTATTATTTTGAAATTTGTTTAAATCTGATTTATTAAATAATTGAGTACTTTTTTGATTATAATTTTTGAATTTACTAAATTCATCTGGAATACTTGATTCTGTTTTACTATATTTTTGATTATTAAAATTTATTGAGGAATTAATCTTAGTATTTGAATTGTTTTTCATAATAGTTTGTACTTTTTCAGAAATATTTTTATTAGTTCTGCCTATGATATCCATTAAGTATATTGTGCTATCTTTGTATTTGTTTTCCATAAAATCATACTCCTAAATATTATATATTTATTATTTACATATTAAAACAAGTAATAATAATAAATTACTAATGCATCAATATAGTATTATGAATTTCATATAAGGCTAAATCAAAATAAATAAACTAGTCAACTTTAAAAAAATTCATTAAAAAAATCCTAAATAAATAATATTTTTAGAAAAAAGTTGTCCTATAAAATTTTTGATTATGCCTAATATATATAATTTTAATAAAAATTTGAGAAAATTATATATAAATAATT
>JBDMZA010000606.1:0-7477 GCA_039770155.1 Clostridiales bacterium | reverse complement strand
GTCTGTATAAAACTACTAAATTTTCCAGTATACCTGTAATCTTTTTTGTATTAATTAATTTATAGGGTATAATAATCATAATTAGAATGTTTCGGAAGTTAGTTTTTATCTTATTTATTGTGTTTTCAACTTTTTGAGTAATATCATCTGTATCTATTATAACAATATCAGGTTTTTCTGATTCAAAGTAGTCAATGTAATATTCAAAATCATGAATCACTTCGTAATTTTGTGCTCTTAATTTTGAAAGAGACTCTCTTATATCAACATTTTCATACCTATTGTAATTTAAAACTAAAATGTTCTTCTCATAAACTGTATCTTCTAAATCCTTAAATTCTTTTAAAAATTTGAACATTTTATACAGCTTTTTTTCAAATTTCATGACTTCATTTTTAAGGATAACATAATTTTCTTCAGTCATGTTAATAAATTCAACGCCATAATTTGTTACACCTTTTTGGATTGATTTTCTAATTACTTTAGCTGTAGCTTTTAAAGTATTTTCACTCATTGGCATATTTAAATTAATTAGATCACCATTTTCAAAATTATTTCCTTCAAGTTTTATCAAAGCGCCACTAAGACTTATATTCTTAATCTTCCCCTTTAATTTCAACAACTCATCTTTTATTATATTAACCTCAAAATCAGTATCAAATCTGTTATGTTTTCTAACATTAAAAAATTTTTGCCCTGAAAAATTCTCAAGAGAGATTACTAATATTTTATAATCTGTAACCTCTATTACAGATGCATAGACAAAATATTCATATTGATTAGACATAAATTTTAAATATGCTGCATCATTTTCTCTTACATCAATTTTAAATTTATTAGAATCGACAATTAATACAATTTCATTATTTTTTATTTCATGAATCATAAATACATTCCAATTATTATCTCTTTCAAAATTAATTTTAATCAAACTTACATATTTTAGAGCTTCGATTATTTCTTCAACAGCTGTCAGATTTATACTCATATAAACTTACTACCAAAAATTCTTGGAAGTAAATCCTCCTCTCGATATTATGGATGTATTCCTAAAATATTTTTAATACTACAATTTTTGATTATCTTATTTTCAAGAAATAAATACTACATTTTGTATTATATCGATTAAATCATCAAAAATATTTATATAAAATAATTTATTTTATAATTTTATTAAGGATAACCTAAAATCTATTCCCAATTATGATAAATATTTTGAACATCATCTAAATCTTCAACAAAATCAATAAGCTTTTCCATTTTTTTTATATCATCTTCATTTGTAAGTTTTATATAATTTTGTGGTAGCATCTGAATTTGAGCTTCAATAAATTCATATTTTTTTTCGAGAATTTCTCTTACATTTGAAAAATCTTCAGGTATTGTAATAATTTCATAATACTCTTCTTCAGAAACAATATCTTCAGCTCCACTTTCTAATACTTCCATCATAAAGTTATCTTCATCTATAGTATCAGTTTTTTCAATTATAAAAACACCTTTTTTGTCAAATAAATATGAAACACAACCTGTTTGTCCCAAATTCCCACCATACTTATCAAAATAATGTCTCAAATCTCCAGCTGTTCTGTTTCTATTATCTGTCATAACTTCAACAATTACCGCAACTCCAGATGGTCCATATCCTTCATATACTATTTCTTCAAAATTTGTATTTCCTAATTCTCCTGCTGCTTTTTTAATACTTCTCTCTATATTATCATTTGGCATATTTGAACTTTTAGCTTTTGCAATTACATCTTTTAATTTATTATTACTTTCTGGATCAGCTCCACCTTCTTTTACTATTATTGCAATTTCTCTTCCTATCTTTGTAAATATCTTTGCTTTTTTACTATCAACTTTTTCTTTTCGATGCTTAATATTAGCCCATTTTGAATGACCAGACATAAAATCCTCCTTAAAAATTTCTCCTAAGGGATATCAAAAAAATAAACCTTAGTTCTAGAAAACAGCAAAATAACCTTTTTTACCAGTTTCTATCAATACTTGATCATTTAATTTTTCTACAATTTCTCTTATAGTATTATTTAATATACCATAAGGTATATAACATTTCAAATCAACGTCTTGACTAAAATTCAAATCATAAATTTTAATTTTTTTGTTTCTCAAAAAATTACTTAATTTATTATATAATCCATAATCAATAGTTATATAAGTTTCAATACAATATTGTTTAATTAGCTTCTCTGAATTATTTATTACATTTGTAGCACTCTTGCCATATGCTCTCACAAGTCCTGATGCACCTAACATTGTTCCACCAAAATAACGTGTTACAACAATACAAATATCTTGTAAATTATTTTTTTTGATTGCATTTAATACAGGGATCCCGGCAGTTCCTCTTGGCTCACTATCATCACTGTATTTTTGAAATTCAACAGAATTTTTTTTGATATAATAAGCATAAACATTATGAGTTGCATCCCAATACATTGATTTGATTTTATTTATAAATTCTATACCTTCAGACTCAGTTTTTATTGGTGTAATATGACTAATAAATTTTGATTTTTTTTCTTCAAACTCACAACTTAAAGAACTTTTTATAGTAATAATTTTTTCTTCCAATTTTAATGCCACCTTACCAACTTAAGAATATTCAAAAAATTAATCTATCTTCTAACATAACAAATCACACAATTTTAGAGGTTCCTTATAAAAATTAAAAATGGTAACAAAATATGTCACCATTTTTAGCTTGTTATCCTAAATGCAAATTTATTTTAGTTTTTCCTTAGATACATCATTTAATTACTATTGACATTTACCAATTCCTTAAACTTTCTAAATGATAAATTCAACAATGACTTATCCTGGCTATAAGTAATCATTTTAATTGCTTCTTTTATACTAAAAAATCCCCCATCCATAAAGTGTTGTTCCTTATTAACACAATATTCTTCAACAGAAGATTTCATAATATACCATATAATCTTATTACACACAGGCTTTTGTCTTGAAGCAGAATAAAATTCATAGTTTGTCCTACCTGCCGGAGAAACTATTTCGGCATTAACACCAGCTTCATCTTTTACTCGTTTCAACGCAACCTCGTTTGATAGATCTCCGTTTCTAACTACCCCTTTTGGTAATATCCATTCACCTTTATCATTTCTCAATAATAGAACCTTCTCACCATGAAAGACAATCCCACCTGCACAATTTCTAACCAGCATAAGCAAAAACCCCTTCCAGAATTATAGTTTACATAATTTTGAATAAATTTTACCTTTATCCAAACCCCTCATATATATAATACATTAAAAATCTTTTTATAGCAATTTATCAAATATCCATGAATATCGAATTATTTTGGATTATTTTCATATTCATTGTAATAAAAAATATATTTTTCTACTTTACTCATGAATTCTTTACTTATCGTTGTATATAATTCAACACCCTTTTCAGTATATTTTATTTTTATTACATTTGTGAACTTATTCAAAAATGATAATATTTTTTCATCCCCATATGGAATTAATAAATTAACATCACTCATTTCTTCTCTTATAAGAAGTTTTATACTTTCTTTTAATTTATTTATACCAACTCCCGTTTTTGCTGATATATCATGAGTTTTAATATTTTCATTTTGATCTGATTTTGTGGTACAATCCTTCTTCAGATTAATATCTGATTTGTTAAAAACTATTATGTTGGGCTTATAAAAAGCCTCTAACTCTTTTAGAAGTCTGTTTACAACTAAAATTTGATTTTCACAGTCACTATTTGAAGAATCTACAACATGTATATACGCATCTGTATACCTAACTTGCTCAAGTGTTGATTTAAAAGCTTCAATTAAATCATGAGGTAATCTTCTTATAAATCCAACTGTGTCTACTAAAACAACATTATAATTTTCAAGATTAAATTTTCTTGAAGTAGTATCTAAAGTTGCAAAAAGTTTGTCTTCAGAAAAAACATCACTATCACAAAGTTGATTTAATAAAGTTGACTTACCTGCATTGGTATAGCCTACTAAGGCTATAGTAAAAATGCTTTTTCTTTCTCTTGATTTTATAAAATTTTCTCTTCTTTTTTTTACTTTAGCAATTTCTAATTCAATATTATTTATTCTTCTTCTTATATGTCTTCTGTCTGATTCCAATTTCTTTTCTCCAGGTCCTCTAGTACCAATTCCTCCACCTAATCTTGATAATTTTTTTCCAAGACCTGTTAATCTTGGCATCCTATATTTTAGTTGAGCTAATTCAACTTGTAATTTGCCCTCTCTAGATGATGCTCTTTTTGCAAATATATCTAAAATTATCATAGTCCTATCTAAAACTTTTACATCTAAATATTCTTCAATATTTCTTGTTTGACTTCCTGATAATTCATTATCAAATATAACTATATCTATATCAAGTTCATCAACTAATATCTTTATTTCTTCAATAGTTCCAGAACCTGCATAATAAGTAGGATTAACCTTATCTCTTTTTTGATAGACTTTATGAACAACTTCAGCTCCTGCTGTTTTTGCAAGTTCCTCTAACTCGTCTAAATCAATCATTTCAAATTTTGGAGTATTTTCACTTAGAATTTCAACTCCGACTAATATAGCTCTTTCCTCTTCTTCTCCTGCTACTAAATATAAATCATTTTTATCTTCCAAATTAATCACCTGACCAAACATTAGAGTATATTACATTATACATCATAAATTATATATATGTCTGCAAAATAAAATTTAAGATAATTTTTTTCTTAAAATATCGATGATTTCATTGAATCAAATAGCAACATAAAATAATTTAGTTTTAAGTGTTTTTTTGAAAAATCTTCATTTGAAGCTCTTTGCTTTGCTATGATATAATGTTGGAAAACTTACTATACAAAATTATAATTACTTAAATCACAAAAGAAAAAGAGGTACTAAAATGCCAAAAAACATATTAGTAATAGATTTATCTAAGTTTGAAAGAGAGAAAATTAAATTTATTTTAAAAAATTTTGACAATCTAAATGTAATAGAATTATTAAATTTTAAAGAATCTGTTATAGATTTTATTGATTCTAATAATATATCAATTATTATTTCTGATATTCTTTTGCCTAATGAATCTGAGGGATTTAAATTTTTATCAACTATTAGAAATAACAAAATCTCAGAAAAAACACCAATTATTATAACCACAAAATCTGATAACATTGAAATACGAAAAAAAATTATTCAATATGATATAAGCGACTATATTTTAAAGCCTTTTACAATAAGTCGTTTAGAGAATTCTCTAAAAACTCTAATTAAATTCGAAAAAGTATCTACATATAAAATGAATAATAATAAAATCACAATGTCTTTTGAACACTATATTAACAAAGAATTAAAGACATGTGGAAGAGTTCAGCAACCACTTTCAATACTTTTCATTACTCCTATTTCTTCAGTAAAAAATTTTTACAATGAAAATAGTAAAAAACAAAATAACGATGAATTTTTTTCGATTGCAGCAGATAAACTCAGAAAATCACTTAGAGAAACTGATACAGTAATACTAAATGGCAATAATGATATTTTAACAATTCTACCATTTACAGATTCAAAAAATGCTACTACTGTACTTGAAAAAACTAAATCAAATATAGAAAGTTATTTAAAAAAATCAAACACAAGTTATAATGATAATTTTTATTCTGTTATTGTTAGTTATCCTGATGATGGAATGGATTTTCAATCACTTATGTCTGTTGTTAATAAAAAAATCTCTGATAAAAAATTATTAGAAAAAATTGTTTCTATTCCACTAAATACAAAAAATATGATTTATACAAAAAATTATCTTAAAAATTTTAAAAATTATTTAAAATAATATTCTAATATTTTTTGTATATATACTTATATTAACTAAAAATTTCTAAATACAGTAAGCGCTCTTTCAATAACTTCTACTTTAACAGGTAATTTTGGACCTTTTTCTCCATCTACACTTAAATTAAATCCTTCATCCGAATATATATAACATCTCTTTGCCTTTATAAGTCTGATATTATTAAGTTCACTTATATCATTGTGTAATACTTTAAAAAATACTCCTGCCAATTCTATAGGTCTTGATTTCTTTACTAATATTATATCCATGTATCCATCATCCAAGTCAGCTTTTTTTAATATATCAGAAAATCCCGCAGCATTTTTACCATTTAGTATTAAAAACAAAAACACTTCTTCCTCTATAATTTCTTCTTCAGTCTCAAATTTTATACTAAAAGCTTTTAAATTTTTCATTTCATTAATACCCATTAAGTAATATGCAAATGCTCCCAAATTCTTTTTTAATTGACTATTGGTATTAAAGGATGCTCCTACAAATAGTCCTCCTGCACATGTTCCCAGAAAATATTCATCATCATTTATACGTCCAACATCGACTCTTAAAGTATTATTTTTTAATATAATATCTATACAATTATCTAAATCAGTATCTATATGTAATGATTTGGCAAAATCATTACAAGTTCCTGATGGAATTAACCCATATGGAAGATCAATCTTATTTTCAAGCATATAATTACCTACAGAATTTATAGTACCATCTCCGCCTGATGCTATTACCATATCAAAATTTTTACTATTGAAAATATCCTTTATTTTAGCAAATCCATCGAACCCTATTCGATATGGTTGCACCAAAATATTATTATCTTGAAATCTTTCTACTATATAATCTAATTTTTTAGAAACACTTCTATCACCAGATTTTGGATTATACAAAAGTATTGCTTTTTTCATATACAACTTAAACCTCCAATTTATATAAGACTTAAACATAGCAATTAACCTACTCTATTATTGAAAAATAATTATTTAGGAGAACTTAAATAATAATAAATTTTTTTAGATTCCTGTTGAACCAAAGCCACCACCTCTATCATTACCAATTCCTTCAACAGAATCAACGATTTTAAAATCTATTTTTGGTACTTCTACAAGTACTAATTGTGCAAGTCTATCACCCATCTTGATTTTATACACACCATTTTTATTATTTTTATCATTTAAATCATAGATTTTATTTTCTTTTTCAAATTTATCTTTAAAAGATGTATTTGAAATAATTATCCCTAATTCATCTCTATACCCTGAATCAATTGTTCCTGGAGAATTTGGAACTCTTAAGGGAGTCTTTAATGATATACCACTTCTAGGTCTTACTTGAATTTCATACCCTTTAGGTATAGCAAATTTAAGACCTGTTTTTATAATCTTTGTTTCTCCCGGATTAATTAAAACTTCTTCTGCTGAACATACATCCATTCCTGCATCTCCTACATTTGCATATGTAGGAATAATTGCATCATCTCTACATTTTTCAATAAATACTTTAACTTTGTTCATTAATAATCTCCTTACAAATACATTTCTTTTATATTCCCCTTGAGTAATGTCCTTTAGTTATTTTATAATCATTAGTTTTGTTATTCTTTTTAATTTTAT
>JBDMZA010000605.1:0-4132 GCA_039770155.1 Clostridiales bacterium | reverse complement strand
GTATTGAAACAATGAATATGATTCGAAAAGGACAGGTTTTTGATAATACATCTGTTCTATTTGAAGTTGAATTCATAAATCAATTATTTAGAATTGTAAGTTAACAAATGGACAACACTCCAGATTACTATATCTATTTTTATTATTTCTAATTTTTTTGAAACACTACCTAAATTTCATTATATTTAATTAATATATCATCCCCACCAAATAAAATAATTTCACAAGCACCTAATTTCATCAATTTTTCTTTCAAATCTTTTAGAGCAACATTAATATTCGTACTTAACTCTTTTGCCTTTTCAATCTCATTATCTATTAAAAATAATTCCAAATTATTCCCAACATTATCTCCATCAAAATATAAATAATATTCCATTATTTTATCTCCCCTATTATTTTAATATTTTTACTTGTTTTGGTTTTTATTTCCAATTCAGAAACTGTTTTTATTCTATAATTATATTAAAAAAATATCAATCTTATCATTTATTCAATAATTTTTAGATTTTATATTTCAGATAAAATTTATCTTGTATTTACCCATACCAAAACTGCATCCCTTACCTACATAAACTATTTCTCCCATATTAAAATAAGGAATTATTGATTTAAAAACACCGATTCCTTTCATATATCCTCTATATCCACTCATATTAACATTATTTTTATTTGAAGCAAATCTACTCCAATTGAAAAGGGTAAGATTTCTATCTTCAATCTCTATATTTCTGACTTCATCAAGTAAATTATCATAATCTATTTCAAGCTTCTTATCACAATGAAAATACGATATCAATTCGATTCTTCTAAGTATATTTTTTAATATTACTTCAAAATCTATGTCTCTTCTAAAATGACCTTTTTCAATTATTCTCACAGGGGTTATAAAATTTATTATAGCTTTTGATTTTCCTTTATAATCATCATCAAAATTCATAACTTTTATATTTTCTTCAATTAATAAATTATCAATATAGATAATATCTCTTGAATCCTTACATTCAACAGAAATCATTCCATATTTTCCTTTACTTTTACCAACACCTCTTTTTCCCAAATTATCAAAACAATATATAAAATACTGTAGATAATCAATTGCTTTTCCTATTAAATTTACTTCAAGTGAAAAAGTTTCATTAATTTTTATTTCATCTTTTCCTTGAAAAGGCATACTTATTACAAATGGTACCGGCATATTTATCGTTGCAGACTTGAATTTTTCATCTTCCTTTATTATACCTCTAAATAATTTTGCATATGGACAATTAGTAACATCACTACAAATTACACAATCATCACTTTTATTACTACATACAATATCTTTGAAAATATATCCAAAACCACCTCTAAACATAGATCCTTCAAATTTGTTAAATTTTATATCTTTAGTACATACTAAATTAAATTTTATTCTTAAATACTTTATGTGTGAAAACATCTTTAACTCCTTTTTATTACTTTAAATTAATGTAGATTTTAAATTACTTACATTTCAAAACAAATTACAAATTCAAACAGGAAACCAATTATTATAATCTTCGCTTTGTCAAAATCTTTATTTTAACACGCTATGAAAGAAACCCCTACATTGTTGGACATATTAGTATGTCATAATCTTCTCTTTATCGAAGCCTTTATTTTAACCAATAATGGAGTTATTTCAGGAAATGCCAGAATATTAGCTTGTCATAATCTTCTCTTTATCGAAGCCTTTATTTTAACCAAATGATAAAGAAGGAGGAATTGCTATGAATAAAAAAGATGTCA
Organism: Clostridiales bacterium; assembly: GCA_039770155.1. Classification (GTDB taxonomy): domain Bacteria; phylum Bacillota; class Clostridia; order Acetivibrionales; family JBDMZA01; genus JBDMZA01. The sequence continues at coordinate 2,362 of JBDMZA010000605.1, read as the reverse complement.
TAATCTTCTCTTTATCGAAGCCTTTATTTTAACCCTTATTCTCTGACATAAATGAAAATAAATGGAAAGACTGTCATAATCTTCTCTTTATCGAAGCCTTTATTTTAACCTGTAGAGATGTTAAAAAACTTTGATGTGCAAAATGATAATGTGTCATAATCTTCTCTTTATCGAAGCCTTTATTTTAACTTTACAGCTATAATTGGTGGTAATGGAAATTATCAATTGGTGTCATAATCTTCTCTTTATCGAAGCCTTTATTTTAACCCCCTACCATCTGCATCCCTCTATTCAACTGCTCTTTAAACTCGATTTCCTCACATCGATTTCTACATTTATCCAAAAAACAAAAAATGTATGTAATTTTGACACCCAAATTTTAACAATCCTTGTAATCCACTATTTTCAAGGCATCAATTTTTTACCAAAATCACCATTTCTCCTACAACCTTTTTTATCCATTTTATACATTATTCAATTTCCAATGAGCATTTAACTTATATTTTACAACTTAATATAAATTAATTTTTAATATCAATTATTTATTATGTAAATCAAAAACATCTTTATTCCTTTTATAACTTTCAAATTAAAGAGGATATGTGATTTGCTTATCTTCCCAAAGAATCTGCAAAAGTAATCCTAATACTAAAGCCATTGGCACATATAATATAAAAACCTTGCTATAAAAAGCTCCTTCAAAAATAAAGATTTTATATACCATCATACCCACATTAGTATTTTCCAACTTCTCAATTGCTTTTTTAAATATAATAGAAAAAAAATTCATTAATAAAAAACCTATTATCATAGATTGAAATACACCAATGTTTACAATTTTTATAGTTCTTTTAAGAGCTACTTTTTTTGATATATTAAATTCTAAAGAGTTTGTTACTTCTATGTATACATATATAAAAGAAATAAACAAAGCAATAATAATTATTATACTTACCAATATATAATTTATTTTTACGGCAAACTCCATTATTTCATATGTCCAAATTAACGGTATATATCCAATTATTATTGCTCCAGCTAATCTCGGAATCAATAAATTGTAAGTCTTTACATTTACTTTGACTGAAATCCAAAATTTTCTTAATGAGTAAAAAGAAATAAAAGTAACCACTACTGATATAAATCCAACATACATAATATTTTTCATTTTTAAACTAACAAACTCAATGATTAATCCTTCACACTCAAAATATACAACTAAAAAAAATAACATTATAGGAACAAAATCGTATATATTACTTATAAATTTCTTTATTTTAGATGTATTACTATTATCTAAGTTATACCATTCTGTATTCTCTTTAATATTCAGTTCAGGATTCCTTATACTTCTTTTATATATATTACTGCTATAGTTTAAATTTTTCTCTATTTCATTAGCAGTTTTAAAATCATAAATTTTCAAATACCAATTAATTAAGTGGTTTGCCATTTCATTAGATATAATAGAAATTTCATAAACCATATTCTTTACAATATTATTATTTATAAACAATAAACTGTTAAATCCTTCTTCTCTGCTAAAAGGAACTTTAATTTCTATTGTTCTTTCAATCTTTGGCTCCCCTTCACTTTTAGACAATTTAATTTCACAATTTATAAATTCTGAATCTTTAATGAAAAACTGATTTAATTTATCATCATTTGTTTCAAAAATTTGCATCCATTCACCTATAATATCTAAAATATCCATTTTGAAATCTTCATTAAAGTTAATCTTTATATTACTAATATAAAACTCTTTTCCATATACCAGTAACATCTTCAAAAATTCAATTCTCAGTCTTTTGTAGTACATTATTAAATCTGTTTCAATTCTATATTTACAATTATCAATTTGAATATATTCATCTTTAAAAATATAAATCAAACCATGAATTCCCATAAAAACAAAAAATTTTTTCTTTATTTTATTTTCTTCTTCTTTTTCTTTATTATTCTGTTCGTTATTTTGATCATCTGCTTCTTCAATATAATTTTTATCATCTGTAATATAAAAAGACTTTATATATGAATCTATAAAATCATTTTCAATTATTCTACTCGAATTATCATCTAGTTTAATAATTTCATTATAGAATTTTTCATAGAATTTCTAAACAAACCAATTATTCTTTTTCAATTTATTACTTTCTATATCAAATTCAAAATTTAATATCTCATTATTTATATCTCCATCACATACCGAAAAACCAAATTTGGGTTCATCCATTACTTCTACACATAAACTTATATTAGTCAAATTAACCATCCTCATAATATATATTCTGATTCTATATGTACATATTTTGTCAGCTTCAAAGATAAAAAAATTTTTCGTAATGTTTTATCCCATTAATGT
>JBDMZA010000604.1:0-2757 GCA_039770155.1 Clostridiales bacterium | reverse complement strand
AAATTTAATATACAAATAAGTAAAGCTACAGGAGATTAGTAATAATATAAAAAGAAGGTATATCATTAAATTATTTTCTTTTGGTTATCATTTCCAATATTCCATCGTCCAATGTTTTTATTGGATTATACTTTAATTCTTGATTTTGAGTTTTATTTTCAATTACACAAGATTCAAAAAGGCTAAAGTACAAATTTGGTTTTCTGTTTTTGAGAAAAAGAATCATTCTTTTGGGAGCATTTAACATAATGACTTTTATATTTAGAGCATTAGATACTTTCTCTATAATGGCTTTAGTGGATATAGTTTCTCTATCGGAGGGCAGAAAGATGCCACCTTTTCTATTATTTATTATTAGTTGAATAAATAAGCATAAATTATCAATATGAATAAAATGTCGCTCATTGAATATGTTTTTAAAAGGTAAAGGTATTCTTAATTTGATTAATTTAATAAGTTTGCACATATTTCCAGGAGCACTCTCACCATATACCATTGGTGGTCTGATAATTGATACAATAAAGTTATTAGTGACTAATTTTGTGAGTTCAATATCAGCCAATAATTTTGTCTGACCGTAAATAGTGATTGGGGTTTCAGGAGAATTAATTGAAATAAATTGATAATTGCCGTATACAGATATACTACTCATCTGTATAAATTGTTTAACACCAGCTTTTTTTGCACAATTTGCTAAATATATTGGTAACTCTGAATTAATTCTATGGTAGAGCTTTGGGTCATTCACCATAGGTTGATGAACTATTGCAACAAAATTTAATACGATATCAATATTTTTAAAATGCGATACCTCTAAATTAAAAATATCATCAATAATTTCCTCGTTAACAAAACCTGTGTTTTTCCGAGAGATGCATCGAATATCAAAAATATGATTTCGTTTTATAAAATTTCTAGCTATAAAGCTATCTCCACCAATAATTAGTATTTTTTTCAATTGTTTTCAATGGTATTATGATTTGACAATTCTTCTCAAAATAGCATTAAAAGCATAGAAAATGTAAAAATATATACTTTTTATCAAGTTAAATTTTAAAAACAATCTATAGATTTTCCATACTTGTTTTGCGGCTTTTATTTTGTCAGATGATAATGAATCTTTTCTTACTCTGTATTTAACCAATATCTGTTCAACAGCTAACACATACTTTTCGTGATTATATAATTCACAGATAAATACCATATCTTCATGAAGTGGTAGTTTTTTAAAAAATGGAATTGGAACTAAACTTTTGTTAATTAGTAAAGTGCTAAATCCAATAGATGTTTTTTTTAAGTATTGCGAATATTTTATTCTTCCTTTTATTATAACTTTTTGACCTAATTCTTCACCATATTCATCAATTCTCGAATAACAAGTTGCCGAAATAGGTGAGTTCTCTTTGCGCATCGCTCTGTACTGATTTTCAAGCTTGTTTGGTAGCCAAGTGTCATCAGCATCTAGAAAACAAATGTATACACCTTTAGCTGATTTTAATCCTAAATTACGAGCTGTTGAAACACCTTGGTTTGTTACATTATTAATAAGTCTAATTCTAGAATCTTTTTTAATATAATTTCTTATAATTTTAAGAGTGCTATCGGTTGAACCATCATTAATGCAAATTAATTCCCAATTCTTATATGTTTGAACAATTGCGGATTCTAAAGCGAAATTTAAAAATTTAGCAGCATTATAACATGGAGTAATTATTGAAATTAACTCAGCTTTTACCATTATTTGAAAATTATAAGTCTTTATAAAAATTCAATAATTTCTTTTCCTCTTCCTCCCAATTAAAATGGTTATGTACAGCTATTTTACCATTTTCCCCTAATTTAGCAGCTAGTTTGGGCAAAGAAACAAGCTTCTTAATTGCTTCGGCTATTTCTTCAATATTATCATAAGTGACACATATACCACAATTATATTTATCAATGATTTCTTTCCAAAGTGGAATATTAGTAGCTATTACAGGAAGTCCCATTGCCATATATTCAAACATTTTTACAGGTAAGGAATAATAAAAGCTTTTTGTAGGGTGTAAAATAACTAAACCTGCAATTGAGATATTGTAAACACGCTGAACATCTTTACGACTAAGATAGCCAAGAAAGTCTACTTGTTTCCAAGAGTTAATTTTAATGATGGATTGAAAAAAATTTTCATCTGGAAATCTGCCTCCTAAAATTAATTTTGTATCAGTTCCATTTATTGCTTGTACAATTTCCTTTATTCCACGAACTTTAGTTAATTCTCCAATATAACAAACTGCTTTTTGTTTTTCAGTTGTAGGTTGATGGTTAAATTCACTTAAACTTGGATAATTATTTATATCTATTGTATTAGGATTTATTTTTTTGAATTTATAAGCTAGATGGGGTGTCGCAGTTATTATTCCTGATAATCTTTTTGATACAAAATCTTCTATTTTTCTAGTAATAAAAGATATTACATGTTTCAAGAAGAATGGTATATAGTGTTTTGTGAAAATATCTTGCGGCACATCTTCATGCACATCATATATAACTATCTTCTTTTTTAGAAATAAAGCATAGATTAAAAACCCAGGATCAAGAAAATGGATTATATTTGAATCTGATATTTTAAAATATCTATATATTCTTAAAGTTGATGTAAATGGTCTAAAAAGTCTTATTTTTGAATATCCAACGTCAATAATTTTAATACCACCAATATTCTCATTCTCTTTACCATCTGCAACTATATATTCAATTTTATATCCATTTTTTTTT
>JBDMZA010000603.1:0-2896 GCA_039770155.1 Clostridiales bacterium | reverse complement strand
GGTTGCAGGAGAGCACGTCATAGGAGACCGGCGCGCCGTTGTCCAGGTGAACGGTCCGGGCATCGGCATCGATTTTAACGACGTGGCCCTGCCTGAAGGGCCAAACCTTAATAGTTTTTATAATTTGTTAAACTTAACTATAGAAGATTCATCAAAACAGATTGAAAGTGGCGGATTAAAAAAAGAAGAAATTAATTATCAGGTTTCAAATTTCGAAACAATAAAGACTTTTTTTGAAACAACAAATGATGGATTGAAAGGTGATTATGATTCAGCTGAGTTACAACTTGGTATAAGTAAATTTTTTGGTGGTGATACACTATTAACATCAACAGATGGTAAAATGGCAATGGTAACTATTCAGCCAAAATTTGATATTATGGATATGGAATTATTAACTCCAGGTGTAAATGCTATAGAAAAAAAAATTAATGAAATTGATAAAAAATATAAAAATATTAAAGTTGGTGCAACTGGAATGCATGTTGTAGCAAGAGATGAAATGGCAAGTGTTGAGTCGGATTCATATGTTACTATGTTTTTAAGTATAATATTAATACTTGCAATTTTATATTTTGCTTTTAGGGTTTTTACAGCGCCAATACTAACTTTCATTCCATTGGTTTTAGGAATAATATGGTCAATTGGTATAACCCAATTAACTATAGGTAGATTAAATATGATGACAGTGTTTTCGGCAGCAATGTTAATTGGTTTAGGAATAGACTATGCTATTCATCTATATAGTAGTTATACTGAAAAGCGAGCAGATGGATTAAAAAAAGAAGAAGCAATAGAGAAAACTATGTTGATTAGTGGACCAGGTATTATTACTGGAGCAATGACAACTGCATTAGCATTTTTTGCGTTGAATATAAGTTCATTAGAAATTTTAACTGAGTTGGGTACAGTAATTGGTACTGGAATTGTAACAACACTAATATCAGTATTCTGGGTGCTTCCTGCATTTATTGTTATTAAAAAAGAAAATGAAGAAAAAGTTAAAAAAGTTGTAAGAGAATATAAATGGATAGGAAAAATTGCAGGAATATCAAATAAGTATAAAATAATTGCACTAGTAATTATTCTCAGTACATCTATTTTTATGGGATATAAAGCAAAAGATATAAAATTCGATACAAATTTAATGAATATTGAACCAAAAGGATTAGATTCAATAGCTTTAATGGAACATTTAGTAGAAAAATATGATATTAGCACAGATGCTTTTAGTATTGAAGTTGATAATTTGGATGATGTTTATACACTTCATGAAAAATATGAAATGGTTGATAATGTTTTTCAAGTTAGAAGCATAGCAAGTATACTGCCTAAAACATTAGATCAAAATGAAAAGTTGGAAAAAATAAATAAAACCAAAGAAATATTACAAGGTCAGGAGAAAGCAAAGACAGCAGATATAAAACTTTTAAATGTTGAATTAAATAATATTAAAGATAATATGTATATTTTATCAAAAAAATGGTATGAAAAAAAATTACCTGGATTAACAGATGATGATTTTAGTGAAATGAATAAATCAATAAATGACTTAATTATAACCACAAAAGAAGATAATAGTGCAAATATTGATGAAATATCAAATGATTTTTATAATACTTATAAAACTACAGGAGATAAATTATTAGCTGGTGAGGTTCTAGAAATAAGTGATTTACCAGAAGATTTAAAGAAACAATATATAAGCGAGGATGGCGAGAAATTCATTTTGTTTGTTTATCCTGATTTTGATATTTGGGAAAATATAAGTAGTGATAAAGGAAAAAAGTTTTTTGATGATTTAAGTAGTATTGATGATTCAATTACTGGAACACCTGTTTTCATGAAAGTATTATTTGAAGCAGCAGCAGAAGAAACTGGTTTAACTGGAGGTGTATTATTTGTAATATTATTAATTATATTGATAATACATTTTAAATCGTTAAAATATACAATTTTAGCATTATTACCACTAATATTTACACTAATATTTACACTTGGAACAATGGTGTTAATAGATTTACAATTTAATATGTTAAACTTCTTAGCTATTCTATTAATTGTTGGAATTGGGATTGATGATGGAGTACATATATTACATCATTATAAATCAGGAGAAAAAAATATTAACCGAGTATTTTCAGTAGTTGGAAGAGCTATCTTATTAACAACTTTAACTACAATGTTTGGATTTGGATCATTAAATTTTTCAAGTTATGTTGGAATAGCTAGTTTAGGCCAAGTGCTATTTATTGGAGTATTTTATGCTTTTATAATGACTATGGTTGTTTTACCAATTTTTATGAAAAATAAAGAAATGGTAAAGTAGATTTTATATTAGGGATATTCAAAAAACAAATTCAGATTTTCTAGAATTTGTTTTTTGGATTCTGTCTTAAAAGTATTTTAAATCGGTATGTCCCTTTTGATTAGCTACTATTATTCTTACTTTTATTAGTATTTGTCCAATGGATATACTTATTTATATTAAAATTATCCAAGCCAATGTTTACATACTTAGTTTGGGATTCGCAATATTCAATTGCTTTTAATATACTATATATTTGATTATATGAGTCTATTGTATTACTGTTATTTTCATATATAGATAGGAATTTCTTATATACAGGTAAATTAAGATATATACTATTTCTAAAATAAAGTTCTATTTTGTTAATCCAAATATAGTATTCCTGACTGTTAAATATGCATTTATTCTTCAAATACTTTTTTTTAAACTGCATACCTTCTTCAATAAGAGAACTAACATCTAAATTATTACTTTTCAATTTTATCACTCCAATAGTAGAGTTTTAAGTATAAAAAATTTTTTATATAGTACTATTTAAGTTGTTGTTATTATTTACATGTCCATATTAACACACATATATATATT
>JBDMZA010000602.1:0-5104 GCA_039770155.1 Clostridiales bacterium | reverse complement strand
ATATAATAATAAAAGTTGAATTGAATTAATATTTTTTTATTATTTTAATTTGACTTTTTTTGTGGGATTATTTTTATACTTTTATATAATAATGACAGTGAAATAAGTTCAAGAACCATTTATAAAAAGGTTTTTAGTTTGTAATGTCGAATATATAATATTAGATTATTGTATTTTTATTCTGAATCATATACATAAAATAACATAAAAAAATAATATCAAATTCTTTTTATTTGAAAAACTGTAACAATATTTTTTTCTATATGATGAGGTGTCTTTATGGATTATTCAAATCTACTTTTAAAAAATAAATTCAAACTTATTTCTTTAATTGAAGAATCGTCAATTAGCTGTATTTGGCTTGCTCAAAATATTGAAAATAATAAGGATGTACTAGTTAAAATCTTAAAGAAAAACTTTATTTCAAAAAGAATTGATGATATTATTAGGTTCAAAAACGAAATTAATATTGTATCTAATTTAAATTCAAAAAATATTGTTAAAATTATTGATTTAGGTGAAATAGATGAAACATATTATATTGTAATGGAGTATCTTAAATTACATAGTTTGCAAAAATTATTTGAAAAACACAAAAAATTTAGTATTAATGAATCATTAGAATTAGTAAGTAGTTTTTGTGAAGCACTTTCTATTATTCATAAAAATGATATTCTCCATAGAAATTTAAATCCTGGAAATATTATAATTGAAAATACTAATTATTCAAATGCCAAACTTATTGATTCAGGTACCGCACAAATACGTGAATCAGATATTAGAAATAAAACTAAAATGCTTGACTTACTCTATTATATCTCTCCTGAACAAAGTGGTCTTATTAGAAGATCAGTTGATGAACGATCTGATCTCTACTCACTTGGCATAATATTTTATCAATTATTAACTAATAAACTACCGTTTACAGGTGATACAATAAACTCTATAATGCATCAGCATATTGCAACAATCCCAACATATCCATTAATTTATAATCCATCAATTCCTAAAATATTAGCAGAAATTGTTATGAAATTATTAGAAAAAGAATCTGATAAAAGATATCAAAGTGCAGAAGGACTTAAAGAAGATATAAAAAAATTTACACAAGGAGAAAAATCTTTTTTACTAGGGCTCAATGAAAAGTTTATAAGAATTAATTTTAATTCTACTTTCATTGGTAGAGAAAATGAAATTAATACTTTATATAATTTTTATGATGATGCAGAAAAATCTAGGGGAGTAATTTGTTTTATAAGTGGCGAAGCTGGCAAAGGAAAAACCCGTTTAGCAGAAGAACTGAGAAATTATGTTTTAAAAAAAAATGGTGTTTTTGTAAAGGGTAAAGCCTTTTCAGGATTAAACAAAATTCCATTTAACATTTTAAAAGATATAACAAATAATTATATAAAAATTTTCAATGGTTTTGATAAAAATAAAAAGAATCTTATTAGAAAAAACATCTCTGAAGAAATAGAAAACTTTGGAAAATTAATTCTATCTCTAAACCCCAATCTTGAAAAAATTACTGGTCCATGTTCAAATGTTGTTGAACTTGATCCAGAAAAAGAAGCCGCTAGATTTCAAATAACTTTAAGTAAGTTTTTTTATGCATTAAGTAAAACAAATGGTACACTAGTGATTATGCTAGATGACTTGCAGTGGGCTGATAGTGGAACAATTGATATATTAAAGGAACTACAAAGTCAAATTTGTGATTATCCACTGCTTATTATTGGGACATATAGAGATAATGAAATTACAGAGAATCATATATTAAAAAAATTTATAGACCATTCAATTGAGGAAAATATTTCACTATATCAAATTAATCTTCAGCCCTTTGATATTACAAAAATGACTCAATTCATATCAAACTTATTACATTCAAATAATAAGAATATACAAGAAATATCTAAATTTATTCTTAAGAAAAGTATGGGAAACCCATTTTTCTCAATGGAAATATTAAAACATCTTATTTATGAAAAAGCAGTTGTAAATGTTAATAACACTTGGAAAATTGAAAAAAAAATTCTTGAAAATATTGATATCTCAGAATCAATTGTTGATATTCTACTTAAAAGGATATCCAAAATTGATTCTGATGAATCACTTATTCTATCAAATGCTGCAATTTTAGGTAATAAATTTGATATAGAAATTTTGTCAGAAATAACTAATATTAACAAAGAAAACATATTAAATGTTGTAGATAAAGCGGTAAAAATGCAGCTTTTAGAACAAGATATTGATGAATATGGAAAAATTATTTTTGCTCATGATAGAATTAAAGAAGCATTTTACAAACTTATGGAAATAACCGAAAAAAAAGCAACTCATCTAAGAATTGCAAAAATCATTGAAAAATACAATTTAAAAAATATAACTAAAGTAATTTATGAACTTGCATATCATTATATTGAGGCTGATGATACTCCAAATATCCTTAAATATGCATATCCAGCTGGTGAGAAAGCACTAAAAGAATACGCCTATGACTCTGCATTAAAGTATTTTTTAAATGTAAAAAAAATTTTAGAATCTGAAAATCTTAAAGGAAGTAATTTTTGGATTAATTGTACTCAAAATGTTGGTCAATCAGCTGCAATCATTGGTTCTTATGATCTTGCTGTGAATCTTTTTAAAAGTATCTTGGAATATGATATTGAAAAAATTAAAATTGTACAAATACATATGTCTATTACTCAAACTTATTATAAAAGTGGAGACTGGGACAACTGTTATGAATATGGAAGAAAAGGTCTAATACTCCTTGGTGAAAAATTTCCTCAAAATAAATATTTACTGTATTTTGGGATATTTAAAGAATTTATAGTTCATGAAATTCAAAAATTTTTTTTAAATTCTGTTTACACAAAAAAGAAAATTAAAAATCCCTCAGATAAAGACATCTTAGCTTGTGAAATAATGGAATATTTAATTCAGGGAGCAATTGCAAATAGTCTTGTAAAAAGTTCATATTTACAATATAGAACGCTTAATATTGCTGAGAGAAAACTAGGCTGGTCTAGATTACTTGCAATGTCTTTAATGGGTTATGGTGCTATGATGATGAGTTTATCTATGTTTAAAAAATCTCAATATTACTTTGATAAATCAATAACTATGAAAAATGAAATTGATCAATATATAGATTTTGCAAAATGGTGTCAAACTATAGGATTTCTTTATCAATGGAATGGCGACTATAAAAAATGTGAAGAATATTTCAATAAAAGTGTTGAACTATACAAAAAAATTGGCGATATTAAAGAAATATATTTTTCCTTATATGGCTTAATTAACTTAGCAATGTACCGAGGTAATTTTATTACATATAATCGTCTAAGCAATGAATATCAAATTTTTGCAAATAAAACTAATAGTATATATTTTAAAACTGTTATGAATTCAAACTTTATATATTATTATAAGGAAAATGGATTTTTTGAAAAAGCAAAAGTATTATGTGAAATAAATTTTAAACTTTTAAAAAAATCAAATAATTTAGCTAACTATTGTGCAAATCTTAATAATTATGGAGAAATATGTTTAATGATGAATGATAGTAAAACAGCTTTAGAATATCTAAAAAAATCTTATCAACTAAGTAAAAATGAAAGCTTCTTAAAACAATATCATTTAACAATATATAATTTATTAGCGGAAGCATATATCTTTGATTATATTGAAAATCAAAATCTTATTTCTAAAAAAGAAATGTTAAAAAAATTAAAAGAAATACAAAAAACATGCCTTATTGCTATTAAAAAAACAAAAAATTGGCCAGCTCATTATGGAATTTCTCTTAGGAATTATGCTAAATATTTATCTGTAGCAGGTAGGTATAATAAGGCTTGCGAAATTTTTAAAGAAAGTATATCAAATTTGAAAAAATATGATATAACTCATGAATTAGCAAAATCATTGCTAGAATATGGAATTTTTTTAAAAACTAATACTTCAATAAATAAGTTGAAAAAATCTGAATTCGAAAAAATAATATTTAAATCATATAATATATTTAAAGCTTCAAATGTTAAATATTATATTAAAAAATGTGAAGATGAACTTAGTATATCTGATGATTCAAATGAAGATTCTTCAACACGCTTTTCAAAATTCGCACGATATTCACAGAGAATTTCTTCAATGATAATGGTAAGTCACAAAATAAGTTCAATATTAAATTTAGATATTCTTTTAGATAATGTGATGGAAACAGCACTTGAAGTAACAGGTGCTCAAAATGGTTTTCTTTTTATTAAAGATTTATCAGATAACTTTGAAATTGTTTCTTCTAGAAATTCATCTGAAAATAATATTGAAAATGATGAATTTATAAACACAATAATTACAGGTGTATTAAATACTGGGAAATCTTATTTGTCAGATAATTCTATGGAAGATAATAGTTTGAATTCAGATTTTAAAAATATTATTCTACAGAAATCAATTTTATGTGTTCCTATCAAATACAACAATGATATAACTGGGATTTGTTATCTTGAAAATACACTTTCTAAATCTGTATTTGCAGATGATGACATAGATATTCTAACTATAATAATGTCCCAAGCAGCAATATCAATTCAAAATGCAAATCTATATAAAATGGCTATCACAGATGGATTAACACAATTATGTAATCACAATCAATTTAAATTATTGTTGAAAAATGAATTAAAAAATCTCTCCTTAAAAAATGATACTTTATCAGTTATTGTATTTGATATTGACAATTTCAAGAAATTCAATGATACTTATGGACATAAAGTTGGAGATGAAGTACTAATAAATGTTGCTGATATAACAAAAAAAACTTGTAGAAAATCTGACATATTAGCAAGGTATGGTGGTGAGGAATTTGCAATTATTTTAAAAAATACAAATTTAGATGGAGCATTTATTGTTGCTGAAAAAATAAGAACATCTATTGAAGAACATGAGGTAATATTTAATGAAATTAAATTAAGTGTTACTGTAAGTATTGGTATTTCAACTTATCCACTGGATGGAATTAATCCAGATGAATTATTTAAAAAAGCAGATGAGGCAATGTACAATTCCAAAAATAATGGAAAGAATCTTGTTTCAACTT
>JBDMZA010000601.1:0-12248 GCA_039770155.1 Clostridiales bacterium | reverse complement strand
TATATAAGAAAATATAAAAAAATACTTTAAATAAACAATAATAATAATAATTTTTTTACCAAGTTTTTATTAAAATAAATACAATTATCAGATAAAGTTATATTTTCAAAGAATTCTTCCTAAATTTTAGATATTATTTTTCAAATTTCTAAAATTATATGTGTTTATAATTTGATTGTTTTGATATATTAAGTAATATACCTACAGAAGACAAAAATAAAATTATAGATGTTCCTCCAGCACTAATAAATGGTAATGTAACACCAGTAGGTGGCATTGAAGATGTAACAACTGCTATATTTAGAATTACTTGAACTGCTATTAAAGAAGTTATCCCTAAAGCTGTCAATTTACCAAAGCTATCAGGAGCATTCATTGATATTTTAATTCCTCTCCATATTAGTATTACAAACATCCCAATTAAACCAACAATACCTAAAAATCCTAATTCTTCAGCAATTATTGAAAAAATAAAATCATTATGTGGTTCAGGTATATATAATAATTTTTGAACACTTTTTCCAAAACCTCTTCCGAAAGTTCCTCCTGAAGCAATTGCATATAAAGATTGTATCACTTGATACCCACTTTCATCAGCATATTTGAAAGGATCTAAAAATGATAATACCCTTTTACCCATATAATCTACTTTATAAATAATTATAGAAAAAATACAAACAGAAGGAACTATTAGCATCATAAAATGTCTTATTTTTGCACCTGCACTAATTAACATTATTGTTGAAACAAATAAGATAATAAGAGTACAACTCAGATGAGGCTGTAATAATAATAAAAAAGAAATACAACTTATAATAATTAAATATGGCAACAAACCCTTTGAAAAAGAATCCATCTTTTTACATCTTTTGGATAAACTAAAAGCAAAAAATAAAATAATTGAAATTTTAACTATCTCCGAGGGTTGAAATTGAAAACCTCCAATAAAAATCCATCTCCAAGTATTTTTATTTTCCTGCCCTATCCCCGGAATCCTTACTAGAATAAGCAAAATAAAACTACATAATAAAAAAATAGGTGATAAATTACCTAATTTTTTGTAATCAAACTTTAATAGGAAAATCATGATTACAATACCCACTAATGATGATTTAATCTGACCCTTCATAAAAAAATAGCTATCATCATAATGTATATATGAGTATGCGGAGCTAGCACTAAATACCATGATTATTCCTATGAAAAGAAGTCCAAGTACCATTATAAAAACCCAATAATCAATAATATTTTTATTTTTCATTTCTATTCTATTCCTTAGTATTTTGTATAATTTTATTAATTTAACCTTATAAGGCAGAATCAAAAAATAAATTAGTCAACTTTTTTGAAAATTCGTTAAAACATCGATATTTTCAGAAAAAAATTGTTTTATGAAATTTTTGATTATGCCTAAAATAACAATTTTCTTTGGAAGCCCTAAAAAAATATTGAATTATATTTACATGAGTCTTGTTAAACCATATGAATCAATACTTAATATTTATTTTTTGGATATCTTCTAGTAAATATTATAGTAATATAAAATACCTCCAAGCACACAAATAACAAATGTTGATAACCAAAAAGTATTAACTACTCTAGATTCACTCCATCCAATAAGTTCAAAATGGTGATGAATTGGAGCCATTCTAAAAACTCTTTTTTTACGTTTCTTATAAGATACAACTTGAATTATAACTGATAAAGCTTCTATTATATACATAGCACATACAAATACTACTATTATAGGTGGAAGTTTCATTGTTATTATAAGTGAAGCTACTGCACCTCCAAGTGCCAATGAACCTGTATCTCCCATAAATATCTTAGCTGGATAAAGGTTATAAACCAAAAATCCTAAACATCCTCCTGCTACAATTGAAGAAAAATGTTGAATATGATCTATATCCCCCAGTATGACAGCAACAACAGCAAAAAACATCATAACAACCAAAGTCACACCAGATGCAAGTCCATCAAGACCATCCGTCATATTTACTGAATTTGTCGTTGCAACAAATACAAAAATCACATAGATTATAAATAGAAATTTAAATCCAAATGTTATATCAATTCCTAAAAGCATAATTGCAAAATCACTTTTCATTTCTGAAATAAAAGTTAAGTAAAAAGCAAATAATAAAGCTATAATTAATAAGCCTAACATTTTCTGCTTAGGAAATAATCCATCTTTACTTTTCTTTTTAATTTTCAAATAATCATCTACAAATCCTACTAATCCAAAGCCTACTGTTGCAAAAGCCATTGGAACTATTTCCGGATATAGAAATGACAAAATTACAGAAATTATAAATATGGGAATAATGAACATAACTCCCCCCATAGTAGGAGTTCCAGTTTTCACTAGATGAGAAGCTGGTCCATCATCTCTTATTGTCTGACCAAATTTTAATTTAGTCAAAATTGGTATAAATACTGGTCCGCAAAATACTGTAATTAAAAAACTTACTATAAATGATATAATATTCCATGCTAGGAAAGTATCACCGAACAATGTTACTTCACCTCACTAAAGCTAATTAGTTTTTCCATTATTTAATGATAACATAAAATTACATTCTTTATTATAATAAATTATAATTTTTTTAAATTTATTTTATTTCCAATAAATTTAATTATTTATTTTTTACCAAAAAATAACTTTAATTATTTAAACTGTTATAAATATTATGCATAAATTTTTTTCCTAAAAATTTTTTATACATTCAATAATTTCTTCCATATGCATCCCTCTTGATCCTTTAATTAGTATAATATCATCTTCTCTAATATAATCTTTTAAAAAATTTATAGCATCATCATTATTTATAAAACTAAAAATAGAAATTTCTTTATTACTACTATCTGAAGCACTTTGAGCTATAATTTTTGCATCTTTACCTACAGTTATTAAAGAATCAACTTCTTTTGTTAATATAAACTCACCAAGTTCTCTATGAAACTTTTCTGACCACTTACCCAATTCAAGCATATCACCTAAAACAGCTATTTTTCTTTTTGAAGAGTTAAAAGCTGATAAAACATCAATTGCAGCTTCCATTGATTGAGGACTTGCATTGTAAACATCATTTATAATTTTAAAATTTTTAATATTAAGTATCTCCATCCTCATTTTTTCAGGTGAATAATTAGAAATCTCCTCAATAATATTATCTGGAGACAATCCCAATTCCTTAGCTATTACAAATGCTGAAAGAGCATTATAAATATTATGGATTCCAGGAACAGGTACAAAAACTTTATAATCACGAGAATTTATAGTTATTTCAAAACTCGAACCTTTTTCACCCAGTGTTTTTATATTAAAAGCCTGGTATTCAAGACCTTCTTCCATGCCATAAAAAACAGTGGTATATTTCAAAAGATTTTTCATGCCCTTTAAAAGAGAATCATCACCGTTTAAAACAACTGTGCCATTTGAACTTAATCCATCTAAAACTTCCATTTTTGCCTTTAAAATATTTTGTTTTGAACCTAGATTTTCTACATGCGCAAGACCAATATTAGTAATAACAGCAATATCAGGTTCTGTTATTTTAGAAAGTCTTCTAATTTCTCCAAAATCACTCATTCCCATTTCAATTACTGCAAGACTATGTTCTTTTTTAAGATTAAACAGAGTTAAAGGAAGTCCAATTTCGTTATTAAAATTTCCTGCTGTTTTTAAAACATTATACTTAGAATTTAACACTCTTGCTACCATCTCTTTTGTACTTGTTTTGCCAACACTACCTGTTACAGCTACTATTGGTAAATCAAATTTTTTTCTGTAGTATTTTGCTAAATCTCCAAGAGCTTTTAGAGTATCGTCAACTTTAATAGTAATTTTATTTTCTTCAACTAAAATATCATGGTCTGTTAAAACTGCAACAGCACCTTTTTTAAAAGCTTCATCTATATATTTATGTCCATCAAATCGTTTACCTTTAATTGGTATAAACAGATCTCCCAATCTTATATCTCTTGAATCTGTTGAAACTCTATTTATTTTAATTTTATTACTTCCAGATAAAGCAATTCCGTGAACAGCTTCTACAACTTCGGAAAATTTAATCATATTAACCTCCCATCAAATCTTTTGTACCAATAAAATTAATTAAATTATTATTTAGAGATCCTTAAAATAATATCAATTCTTTTTCAATTAAGGCAGAATCCAAAAATAAACTCTAATTCTCGAGTATGAATTCGCATGATTTAAGCGAACTTAAGACGAAAAAAATTTGGTATTATTTTTTAGGTTCTCCTAAGGCATATGAAATTATGATTATTCTAACCTCTAGATATTATTTCTTTTACTATTTCTACTTCATCAAATTTTATAGTTTTATCTTTAAACATCTGGTAAGTTTCATGTCCTTTACCAGCAAGTAAAATTATATCATCTTTTATTGCATTTTTTAGTGCAAATTCTATTGCTTTATATCTGTCTGTAATTTTCACAAAATCTGTATTTGCTTCCTTAATACCATCAATTATCTCAGAAATTATAAATTCTGGATCTTCAGTTCTTGGATTATCAGAAGTTATTATAGTGAAGTCAGCCATTTCTCCAGATATTTTTCCCATAATTGGTCTTTTAGTTCTGTCTCTATCTCCTCCACAGCCAATCAAACATACTAGTCTTCCTTTTGCATATCCTTTGATTGTTTTTAAAATATTTTCTAAACTGTCAGGAGTATGTGAATAATCTATAATAACAGTAAAGTTTTTATCTATATCAACAACTTCTGCTCTTCCTGGAACTTTTAAATTTAGCAATCCCTTTTTTATTGTATCAAAATCTAAACCAGATTTATTACAAACAGCAGCAGCAGATAAGGCATTGTACACATTAAACTCTCCAGGAATTGATACTACAATATCCATGCACTCTACTTTACCATTTACTTCAAGATCAAAATTAACACTATCTTGATGCAACTTTATATTTATTGCTCTAAAATCCGCTTTTTCTTTAATTCCAAAAGAAATTGCTTTATTTTTATATCTTTCATAAGCTTTTTTACCATAATCACTATCTATATTTACTAAACATAATTTACTAATATCAAATAACTTCATTTTTGCCTCAAAATAATTATCAAAAGTTTTATGAAAATCTAGATGATCTCTAGTTAAATTGGTAAACAATCCTATGTCATATTCATTACAACTTACTCTGTGTAAGTCCAAACCATGTGAAGAAACTTCCATTACTACCGAATCAACATTTTTCTCACTCATATCATAAAACAAAGATTGTAAGTCATATGATTCAGGTGTTGTTCTATCAATAGAAATTGTCTCTTCTCCAATTTTATTTGAAATAGTTCCTATTATTCCTACTAATTTATTCTCTTTTTCTAAAATAGATTTTACCATGTAAGTTATGGTAGTTTTGCCCTTTGTTCCTGTAATTCCAATTAAATTAAAATTTTTTGATGGTTCTTTAAAAAATTTTGTTGATATAAATGCCAAACCATATCTTGTATCATTAATTTTTATAACAGTTACTTCACTATTCTTAATATCATAATCATCTTGTATAATTATTACTTTTGCTCCATTTTCTATAGATTTTGTTATAAATTTATGTCCATCAGTTTTATAACCCTTTATACAAACAAACAAACTTCCATTTTTAACTTTTCTCGAATCATAAGCAATATCTGTAATATCCATATCCATATTCCCATTAATCAAACTATACTCTAGTCCGAAAAGTAAATCTTTTAGTTTCATATTCTAAAAACCTCCTAAATAACATTTATTAATATATCCATATAGTTTCACCTTTGGAACCTAAAAAAACAATATCAAATTTTTCTTGTTCTAGAATCACTAGAAATTAAGAAAAATCTAAAAATAATACCAAATTCTTTTCGTCTTAAATTCGCTTAAATCGTATGAATTCAAACTCGAGAATTAGAGTTTATTTTTTGGATATTCCTTAGTTACTATTTTTAATCTTTAACCTGTTGTATAAAGTCAACACTTATCACTCTACCTTTATTTACTGTAACTCCAGAAGTAATACTCTGACTTATTGACTTCCCTTTACCATGTGTAACTAGATTAATTCCTAATTCTTGGGTTATATTTTTCACTTCATCTAAAGATAAATTCGTTAAATCAGGGACTTTTACCTCTTTCTTTTCTAAATTTTTATCGCTATATAAAACAATCAATGCCCCTTTATTCAGCTCAGAAAGTGCTTCAGGTACCTGATCTAAGACTTTTAATTTACTTTTTGATTCTTTATTATCTTTTTCATCAATGACAGTTTCAACTTTAAAACCACTTTCTTCAAGTTCTTTTTCAGCCTCAATTATTGTTTTTCCTCTAACATCCTGTAATTTATAATATTTTTCTTTTTCATCATTTTCATACCTTCTTTTTACTCCCATTGTCTCCAATGAATTTTCTATAATTTTAGAAACTACAGGTGCTGCTATAACTCCACCAAAATATACATCTGGTGTTCTTGGATTATCTACTACAACTAACACACTTATGACAGGATTATCTGCTGGAGCAAAAGCTGAAAACGATGCTATATACCTACCTGTTGTTTCAGTTTCAGTTGTTTCTGATGTACCTGTTTTTCCTGCAACTTTATATCCTTTTACATAAGCATTCATACCGGTACCATTTGATACAACACCTTCTAGAATATTTCTCAAAGTTTCTGAAGTTTGTTGTGAAATAACATTTCTTACTATCTCAGGTTCCACTTTTTTCACTATTCTACCTTCAGAATCAGTAAATTCTTTTATCAATCTTGGTTTAACCAAATTCCCTCCATTTGCAATAGCACTATATGAAGTAATTAATTGAATTGGTGTGACTTGAAATCTTTGTCCAAAAGAAGTGACAGCTAGATCAATTTTTTCAGGTTTTTTGTGAAATATACTCGCTGCTTCTCCTGGTAAATTTATATTTGTGTTATCATAAAACCCAAAGGCTCTAACATATTTATAAAATGTATCAATACCTATATCCAATGCTAGCTTGACAAAAACTGGATTACAAGAATTATACACTCCTTGATAAAATTTTTCTTCCCCATGAGCATTTGGCTCCCAACAATTTATATCATATCCGCTTACATTTATAGTATAATCATTAACTATTGTATTTGGTTGAATCTTATCTTCTTCTAAACCTATTGCCGATGTAATAGCTTTAAAAGTCGAACCTGGTTCATATGTATCCATGACTGCTTTATTTCGCCAAACAGTTTTTTGTAAATTATCAATTGATTTATCAGTATATGGAGTCCATTCTTGATCTTTAAATTCATCTAATTCAGGTTTTTCGAATGGACTATTCAAATCAAAATCAGGTTTTGAAGTCATAGCTAAAATGTCACCATTTCTAGGATCCATTACTATTGCAATTGCACCATTCTTTACTTTATATGTCTCCATTGCTTCTTCTAAAGCTGTTTCTGCAATTGATTGAATTCTTTTATCTATTGTCAAAACAACATTTAGACCATTCTCAGGTTTTATACTAATATTTTCAGCAAAAGGAACTTGATTTCCTATTGCATCAATATCTCCCACTATTTTTCCTGGAACCCCTTTTAAATCCTCATCCATTACCTCTTCAATACCTTCTAGCCCTTGATTATCAACACCTGTAAAACCAACAACATGAGCAGCTAAATTTTTTTGTGGATAATATCTTTTCGTTGTTTTTTCAATATTCAAACCAATTAAGTCATATTTTTTTTTAAAATTTAATAAATCTTCTCCTATTTCTTTATCAACTTTTTTCTTAACAACATAATACTCAATTTTTTCATTGTTTATATTTTTACTTAAATTTTCTTTATTAACTTTAAGAGTCTTTTCTAATTTTTCAATTAATTTATCTTTATTTTTTTTTGAATTTTTATTTTTCAAAATCTTATTTGGTTCAATAGAAATATTATAAGCTATACTGCTAACAGCAAGATCAACATAATTTCTGTCATATATAGTACCCCTTTTAGCATCTATAAAGCCATTTTTAGATTGTTGAGTATATACTAATTTTCTATAATCTTCACCTTTTATATAAGTAATCCATGTTATCCGAATAATTAAAAATATAAAAAAGATTGTAAATATACCTAGAAAAAACAATAGTCTGTTTTTAAACTGTTTATTATCCATCTGTAATTTATAACACCCTTTTCTAAAATATTCATACCCAAAAACAATGTTTTTGGGTATGAAATATTTTTAATTATTATTAATATATATTTCTATAAGGTAGAACCAAAAAATAAACTAACCAACTTTTAAAAAAATAGTTTTATGAAATTTTTGATTATACCTAAAATAATTCTTTATACATTCTTATATTTAAGTTATGCTAAAATTTATCTCTGCTTATAATTAAATTTGTCCTGTATAATATAGTTATTAGACTATATATTTTTTTAATTATAATTAAAAGAAGATTGTCTTTAGGTCATTTCTAAAATATAAATAGAAATTATACATCTCAATAATTTGTTAAATTATTCTAAATCGATCCCAAACAAAGCCGCAAAACTTGATTTTATAATACTCTGCTTTTTTTTATAATCCTCTGATACCTTTAAAAAATCCTTTTTAGGTACCATAATATGTATTCTTTGATTGTTTTCAGGCATTTGTAAACCCATTTCCTCTGCTAGGATTTTAATTTTCCCCAAATCAATATCTTTTTCTGAATCTATTACAGTCTTTTCATTTTCATTTTTCAAATCATTATATTTTTCTATCTTTGTATTATATAAATAATTTATTTCAGTAATTTTAGCATATCTTTGCATAATTACCATAAATAATATAAAAACAAATCCTAACACAGTAACACCAAAAAGTTTATTGTAATTACTGATAGATCTTTTTTCTGATTTTAGAATATTACTGTTCTTCTTATCATCACTATATTCCAATTTTTTAGCAGCAGTTCCATATATATAATTACTTTTTACAGATTTCATAATTACTCACCTCTTAATATTTACATTATTTATTCTTCTTTAAAATATTTAAAAAATAAAATATATAAATTCAATTTAGGAGTTTCCTTAGTAATAAACCGCTCTAAGTAACAATACTACAAATATAACTTATTAAAATAATAGGAATTTTTTTCGAAATACAGATTATAATTTTTCATAAACTCTAAGTTTTGCACTTCTTGACCTTGGATTATTTTCAATTTCCTCTTTTTTTGGTACTATTGGTTTTCTTGTTATATTTTTAATAATCTGTTTTTTATTACATACACATATAGGAAAATCTCTCGGACAAATGCATGAATTTATTAATTTGTTAAATTCACTTTTAACAATTTTATCTTCCAAAGAATGAAATGTAATTATACAAACTCTTCCTTCTTTAGTAAGTAAATCTGCCATATCATTTATTACTTCTCTTAATATGTTTAACTCATTATTTACTTCAATCCTAATTGCTTGAAATGTTCTTTTAGCCGGATGAGGTCCTTCTCTTCTCGCTGATGCAGGAATAGCTTTTTTTATAATATCAACTAAATCAAAAGTAGTTTTAATAACTTTCTTTTCTCTTTCCCTTATTATAAAATTAACTATTCTTTTAGCCCATCTTTCTTCGCCATATTCTTTAATTATCTTTACAAGTTTACCTTCATCATAGTTATTAACAACATATCCTGCTGATAAAACTGATTTATTGTCCATTCTCATATCAAGATCAGAATTATTTTGATAACTAAAACCTCTCTCAACAGTATCTAATTGAAATGACGAAACTCCCAAATCTGCTAATATTCCATTAACGCTACTTATTCCCAAATCTTTTAAAATGTCTTTTAAATTAGTAAAATTATCATTTATTATATTTAACTGACCATTTTCATTTATGTTTTGAAATCTTTTTTTAGAATATTCTATTGCTTTAATATCTTGATCAATTCCAATTAAATGTCCATTTAAACTTAGTCTTTTATATATCTCAATAGAATGTCCTGCGCCTCCTAAAGTACAATCAATATATACCCCTTCCCTAGAAATATTCAAATTATCAATACATTCATTCAATAATACAGGTATATGTGATTTACTCATTTTTCACCTCAAAATCATATTCCTAACATAGACATCTTTTCTGCTAAATTCTCTGGGTTGTTAAAATCTTCATTACACAAATCCCATTTTTTTCTATCCCAAATTTCAACTTTTGTTGAAACTCCTATAATACACAAATCTTTAATTAAACATGCATATTCTCTTAACACTCCAGGAATTAAAATTCGTCCTTGTTTATCAAGTTCACATTCACTTGCTCCTGAAAAGAAAAATCTTGAAAATGCTCTTACATCTTTATCAGTAAATGGCAATGATTTTAGTTTCTCAACTATTCTTGACCACTCATTCATGGGATATACAAACAAACACCCATCTAATCCCTTTGTAATGATAAACTTTTCACCAAGTTCATCTCTGAATTTTGATGGAATAATTACCCTGCCTTTTGGATCCAATGTATGCTGGTATTCCCCATAGAACAAATCTTTCACCTCTTTCTATGGAATCAATCCACTTTACCCCACTTCTCACCACCTACTTATATATTTTATTCCATCATCCTACAATAATCAAGATAAATTTCATATTTAAACAAAAAAAAAAGAAAGATAGGTCTATATTCCTATCTTTCTTAGCAGTTTTTACATTTTTTTCATTTAAAATCTATAATATTCAAGAATAACAAACTTTAAATAATTTTTAAGCAAAATATAAAATATAATCATACTCAAATATTTATATATAAACATCAAAAAACTAAATCTACCGTTTTGCACTTGCCAATACATTACAATTTCTAATGATTCTTTCAATATTAATTTTTATGTTTTAAATATTGATCTACTTTTCCGCATTGAAACACTTAGAATAATTCCAATAGATATATAATTAGTAATAAGTGCAGAACCTCCTTGGCTTACAAAGGGCATAGGAATACCAGTTACTGGTAATAGGCCAATATTCATAGAAACATTTTCAATGTAATGAAAAGCCAAAATTGATGTGAAACCAATTACAATAAATGATCCAAAAGAATCTTTAGCATTTTTAGCAATATATATACATCTCATTAATATAAAAAATATTAATAGCAATATTATTACAGCTCCTATAAAGCCCAATTCCTCACCAATAACAGAAAATATAAAATCAGATTCTTTTACAGGAACACCACTATTTTGAGTTTGGATACCTTTAAATAAACCTTTTCCTGTAAGTTGTCCTGAGCCCACAGCTATTTTAGATTTATAGACATTATATCCTTTCCCCTGCAAATCATCTTCGGGATGAAAAAGTACTAGTATTCTTGATTTTTGATATTTAGCTAACTTAAAAAACCATATATAAATAGACATAGGTATCATTAAAAAAATTGTGATTAAAATGTACTTATATGGTAAACCACAAATAAAAAGCATTACTAAAAATGAAATTATAAATACTGCTACAGTTCCTACATCTGGTTGACGTAAAATTAATATTATTGGAATTATTGAAAAAACTACTAGTTTTAACATGCTGTTATATTTTCTTTTATGTCCATCTTTAATCTTTTCAAAATAAATAGCAGTCATTATAACAAAAGCAATTTTAGCAAGTTCTGAAGGTTGAAAACTTCCAATCATAGGAACATTAAACCAACTTCGACTATTTAGTGTTTCTCCATATCCTATAAATAATACAAGTATAAGAAGTAACATACAAAATACATAAAGCACTATACCTAAATTTTTTAAATCATTATAGTCCATTTTACTTATAAGCATTGCTAAAATTAAACCTACAAACCAACTGCCAAGCTGAACATAAAACATCTTGTCCCCTTTTGACATCTCTAAAGTTGCACTTCTTACAATAAATAATCCGATTATTGATAATATTGAAACTGATGTAAAAAGTATATAATCAAAATTGCCTAATACATTAAATCCTTTACTTTTTTCAATTGAGTACATTATATCACCTTTAATTTAGTTATTTTTTTAATAAAGAATTAATAATATAAAGTTCAACTATCAGATACTCAAAAACAAATTACCTTTTTTTAGTATTAAATCATATCAAAATAAACAGTTTCTAACAAAATTTTTAAAGAAGAACACAATACTATTTTATAGATCCTCCATCAATAATTTAAAAACTTACTAAAAAACAACTTCACCGAGAAGAATTATTTATATGTCTTAGGGATATC
>JBDMZA010000600.1:0-2721 GCA_039770155.1 Clostridiales bacterium | reverse complement strand
CTATTGCATTATTAATTATTTCAAAATCTGTCTTTTTACCATAAAGCCACTGTCCTGCTTTCTCAGAACATGCTAATTTAACATCTGCTATCCTTCTAATAGGAATTTGAAAAATATTTTTTAAAACCGAAACTATACTATTTTCTGAAGAATATGTATGACTATGTGAAATAGTCTTCAAACCATGCTTTTTTGCTATACTCATATAAATTGATGCTGAACCTTGCGCATGACTATGAATTATTCTATATTCATTATTTTTCTTAAAAAAATTATTCCATAACTTTATATATTCTACAACATTAAATAATGTTAATTTAGGTATATAATGTATTTTACTGCCAAATTCACGTATTTCTTCATCATATTGTCCTTTTTCTAAAGTTTGAACAATAAAATCAAATTGAAATTTTGATTGATCAAAATTTCTGTAAACATTTATAATAAATGTTTGTGCACCTTCCCTATCCATTTTATAAAACACATGTATAACATGAATTCGCCCATCCATTAAATTTTCCCCCATTACAAAATTCATTCTTAGTAAATCTTATAAATTTTTTTAAGGCTTTATCATTACAATATCAAATACTTCTATTAATAAATCTTTTTTTTGTATATTTTTAAATTCCCTACTCAATTTATTTTTTGATATTGGTAATGTAGGAAATTTTTTTGTGCTAACCTCTACTATTTCAAACCCAACTTTTCTAAAATATTCGATCATTTGTGAATATCTTAATCTGTTAGTATAAAATCCAGATTTAGCAAATAAATCTGATTCCCAAACCTTTTTGGAAAATCTCAAATTATTAAGTCCACATTGAAGATGATCTCTTAAATCGACTGTATGAGAACATATACTTCCTCGATTCATTATGCGAAAAACATTCTTTAAAGTATCTTCAAATTCTTTAAGACTTACATGTTCTAATACTGCATTTGAAAACAAAAAATCAATTGATTCATCTGGAATTAAACTATATTCATTTAATCCACCAGATAAATATTCTGTATTAATCTCTTTAAGAAGATTTTTATTGTTTGTGTTTAAATTTTCCAATAATAGGAAATCCCGTTTTCTATTTTTAGCAAATTCATAAATATCTGAAATTGGTACTTTAGCATCCATATCAATAAAAAAACCATTATCAATTAAGTATGTTTTTCTTGCTCCATAAAGATATGCGAAAAATGCTGTATACGCACTATCCCCAGGACCTAACTCACAAATACTAAAGTCTCTTTTTAAAGAAACTTGATTTTTAATATAATGCTTATTGAATATATCAAACGCATATTTAATATTATCCATTTGACCGTGCTTAAATAATTTCAACTTACTCCAAAATGAATATTTTATTGGTATACGGGTAAGAGTTATTTTCGCACAAATTTTTATCCACCATGGAATAAATTTTTTGATACTAACATCCATAGAACATTCCTCCAAAATCTCTCCCTTTCGTTAATAAACTCAAAATATCAACTTCAAGTTTTTATCTTTGTTAGGGTTCATAAATTTTATTTAATACATAAAATACTATAATTGACATAATATAACATCTTCAAGCAAAAAAACACTTATATAAGCCTAATGATCAAATTTTAAAAAATTAAATTATAGCTTTAACATCATCCCACTTATTACTTTTATATTTTGCTCGTAATGTTAATATATATTGACCTCCTTCAACTGACCATCTCATTCCTGCTTGCTTCATTCTATGTTGAATAACTGTTTTATTGCCACTTTCAATTGGACCACTTCCAATATAATATCCTTCATCTTCAAATTTTTTATATGTAATTCTTTCTCTGTTATTTTATATATATTCTGGTAAATTTACTGTACCCTTTGGTAAATTTTCTTTATCAATTCTTTTTTCTTCTATCATTTTTAAAGCTATGTCTTCTTTGCCATTCCTTAAATAATTTAATACTGTATTAGACCATTTCTTACATTCTATTTCATTCCTTGGATATAATTACTTTTGCATAATCATTTACATTTTCTATGGCATGATAATAATCTAAAATTTTTATACTATCAGGGAAATATTCATCACACATATTCCAAATCCAGTGTGCTCCATCTCCTAAGACAACTGTCTTTTTATATTTTTCATATCCTGAATTATATGCACTGGTTAATAATACTTTCTTGAACTTGTTTACACTTCCAAAATATGTTACATATTCTTTTTTAGTAATTATTGAATCTCCATTTTTTCTTTTTATTATATCTTTGCTTGTAAATACTTCTCCTAGTTTCATTTCCCTCCATGTCTTTCCTTTGTTGTTTTTTTCTCTTGTATTAACCTGTGAACCATCCATTAATACATATAGTTCTCCTTCAGTATTTTTATAATCTTCAACTTTTATAATTTTTTCATAGTTAATTTCTGCCTCTCCCATATTTTTCTCATGAACTTTCTTTCCTACTTCTTCTGATACTTTTTGAATAGTAGTTCCACAAACATCTATCCCTAAATACCCAATAAATTTTTTTATTAATTGATTACCTTCTTCAAAAGGTACTAATTGACCTACATAGGTTATTAGATCCATCATTCCATTACTATATTTATGTGTTTCATTAATTTCTTTTATTCTATCTCCAATACCTCTTCCTTTGTGACAATATCTACAATATAAAAAATCTCTTTCAAATTCTAGATCACCAAATATTGTAGTTATATTTATTTTTTTATTTCTATT
>JBDMZA010000599.1:0-12099 GCA_039770155.1 Clostridiales bacterium | reverse complement strand
ATATAAAATTATAAAAATAATTTCCATTAAGACACTCCTAATAATTCCGTTAATACTATCTATAACAAGATTAGCTTTTATATTTGTATTTCCTGTATCATCTAATCTACAATAAGTATTGTAATCAACAGGATAGTATTTTTCATCTTCAATAAATAGGTAGTAATTATCACTATTGTTAATTGTATCTGTAGCTGATTTTTTTACTTCAAAAGATGTATTCTCTATTTGATAATATTCTATTATTTTTTCACCATAATGAAAAATAGTTATAGCAAATAAAATACAAATAATCAACAAAATAATAGTATCGACTTTGATTTTTTTTTGTAATTTTTTCATATTGACATTCATAATTAACCTCCCAAAATAAACTATTTAATATATTATATAATAATAATTAAATTTTGCATATAAAATTTTAAAGTATTAGTTTAAAATTTTATAGTTTACTTTTAAAATTAAATTCTTTCCATTGCATATCAGCATACAAAACCTTCAAAATATAGTTGAAAATTTTAAATTTATCCTGTTTATATGTGTGTATATTACCTTCAAAAGAAGGTATAATTACAGTTGTTAGTGGTATTTGTTGTTAAAATTTATGACTTGTATTATAAATCATTATTAAAAGAGTCAGTACTATATTGTAAATATCACTGTAAATGAATATGCCAAATAAAATTTTTTTCGACAGAGAGTGGGTATATTAAAGAAATTTATATAGACAAAACATTAAAAAAAATGAAAGATATTATTGAGCTTACGTTTTATAAGAGTAGTGGTCAATATTTAGAAGCTTATCTTCACAGACTTGCTAGAGCTGGATATATTCTTTATAGAGCAAAAGACTATGATTCTTTAAAGTTATTTGACAAAGAAATTGAAAAAAAGTAAAAATTGATGTTGTAGAGGGGATTGATGATGAAAAATTATAGAAAATTAATGGTAGCATTAGGTATTACTTTTTTTGGAAGTTGGTTTAATCTCATAGCTATAGTATCAGCTATATACGAAGCGACAGGTAGTAAGTGGGCACTAGGGATGGCTTTTGTTGTCAAGTTTCTTCCCAAATTAATCTTTAGTTTCTTGTCTGCTTTTATTTTAGATCAATTTAATAAGAAAAAGATTATGGCCACAGCAGAATATATTTCTTTTTTCTCTGTACTAGGTCTTGCTATTGTCGTTAATAGTAATAATACCATTATGTGGATGTATATATTTTACTTTATAATGAATGCAGCAATATCAATTTTTGATCCAGCTCGAATGTCTATTATTCCGACATTGTTTAAAGAGGAGAAGGATTATGGGAAAGCTGTTTCAGAACTTACAATTATTCGATATTCTACAATGCTCGTTGCAACAGGCATAGGTGGTATGTTGTTAGAAATTATTGGGGCTCAAATGTTACTTGTAATTGATGCAATTACATTTTTTTTATCAGCCTCAATTATAATGACTATGAAATTAGAATATAAACCATTACAAAGAGAAAAGCTAAAGTTAACATCTTCTATTTATAATATTTATGAAGATCTTAAAATTGGATTAAAGGAAATTAAGAATGCACCAAGATTAAAAAGTGCAGTGATTATTTTTGGAAGTAGAGAGTTTGCATATGGTATTGCCCAGGTCACATTTTCTTTATTAGTATTAGACAAATTGGGAAAGTCAGAATCATGGTTAGGTATTGCATATACAGCAGGTGGTATTGGTTGCGTTTTAGGTGGATATATATTTAAAATTCTGCAGAAAAAATATAATGAAAAATTTTTTAATTTAATTATTTATCCATTAAATGCAGTCGCAATGTTTTTGATGTTTGCTTCTGAAAATATTGTAATGTTTCTGGTAGTAGTATTTTTTCATGATATTTTTTCTGTATCTAGTGAAATTTTCTTGGATACAAACATTGTTACATGGGCAAGTAAGGAAACAGTGGGAAGAATTAGTTCTTTATATATGACTGTTGGACGTTTATTTTACTTTCTTGCAATTTTGGCATATACATTTTTATTGAATGGAATTGACTACGCAGAACTTGGAACAGTAGTAGCTGCTATTTTATTAGCAGGAGTGGCAATAAGTTTTTATATAACTAGAAGTGATTCTGAAGTTTTGGCTAAGAAAGGATTCAATGCTGTTAAAAAGAAATCAAATATATGAATATTGTGATGGAGTTTTCCAAATTATTAAATCCAACATATGGGTGTGTTGTTGATAATTTCTAGGCTGCTAAATATGAAGATGAATTTTCTCAAATCAATCCTTCTGATGAGTTTTAAAGAGTATCCGATACTTTATTGTGAGTCTGACATTGATAATTTTGAATATACCTGATATATTAAATAATGGGTATCCATTTATATCAGTAAAAGATTTAATTAATTATAAAATTGATTTTAACGATTGTTTAAGGCATAATCAAAAATTTCATAAGACAATTTTTTTCTGAAAATATCGATGGTTTAACGAATTTTCAAAAAAAGTTGACTAGCTTATTTTTTGATTATTCCTGATATCATCCTCAAAAAATTATAAGCACCTATCTGGAGATAAATGTAATCCAAAGAAGGGTGATGTTCTATTTAGTAAAGATGGTACTATTGGCAAAATCTTTGTAGTAAATTTTTTGAAATATCTTTTTTATAAATGTCATATTATGAAGCCTTTTGAAAAGCTATTTGAGAAAGATAACATAAGTGGTAAAATAGATCATAATTCTTTAATTGGAAAACCTTTTGAAGATGAAGGTTTTATTAGTACATCCGTGATAAAAAGATGCTTCTTTTAATTACAAAACAATTAATTGTAAAATAAATGTACTAAAAGGAACAAACACAGCATATGTGAATAAGGTTAGTTATATTCCAACATAAACTGAGTTATTTTATAGAAAGAAGGTTTATTATAGTGACAGGAAGAAGAAGGATAGATAGGTGGGAAGATGATAACAAGATATTTCTATTCATAAAGGAAAGAATATTACCAACTATATATGGTGCTATTATAGGAGATTTAATGGGTGTTCCTGTAGAGTTTAAAC
Organism: Clostridiales bacterium; assembly: GCA_039770155.1. Classification (GTDB taxonomy): domain Bacteria; phylum Bacillota; class Clostridia; order Acetivibrionales; family JBDMZA01; genus JBDMZA01. The sequence goes on along the minus strand of JBDMZA010000599.1, from coordinate 9,050 downwards.
AAAGAGATACTTTTTTGATAAAAGATATAATTGGTTACGGAACATATAACCAACCTCCTGGAACATGGTCTGACGATACATCACTGACCTTGTGTTTAATGGAAAATATAGTTGAAAGAGGAAATACTGAAACCTTAATGGATAAATTTGTTGATTATAGAGATTGTGGATACAAAACACCATATGGAATAATGTTTGATATAGGAAATGCAACAACACAAGCAATATCAAGATATAAAGCAGGTAATATTCCAGAAAATTGTGGTGGTACATCTGAATATGATAATGGAAATGGAGCCATTATGAGAATTGCACCACTTGCTTTTTTATTCTATAATGATTTTGATTTTTTTAAGAGGCTTAACATTGTTGAACAGTATACAAAAATTACTCATGCTCATCCAAGAGCTATATTAGGTTCTGTGATATATATTGAATTATTATTATGTTTATACTACAATAATTCAATAAATGAATCTATTGAGGGAACATTAAGGATTATAGATGAAAAATTATCTTCTAATCATGTATACAGAGAAGAATTGGAGTATTATAAGAGGATTTTTGATAAGAATTTTTTCAATATTCCTGAAAAAGAAATATTTTCAGATGGTTATGTAGTACATACATTGGAATCTGCTATTTGGTGTATAGGTAATACAAAAAGTTTTAAAGAAGCAATTTTAAAAGCTGTAAATCTAGGAGGAGATACAGATACAGTTGGAACAATAACAGGAGCATTAGCTGGGATGTATTATAAAATGGATGGGATTCCAGATGAATGGTTGCAAAAAATTGTTTGTAAAGAGGATATTGATAAACAATTAAATAAATTTTATAAATACTGTTCAGAAAAAGCTATTATTTCAGAGTATGGTAGTTTATAAAAAATAAATATTAAAAAATTGGCTCTTATAAGTACAGATATTTCTTAAAAGAAGTTTAAAAAAATTGGGTAAGATTAATTCAAAAGATCTATAATGTTGATCCTTAAATCTTTTATTTTTGTTAACTCATTACTATGTAATTTTCTTATTATATAGTTATTTTCCATTGAATTATACTATCCCAGTAAACGATTTATAAAGAAGTTATAACATTTTAAATTTCGGATGTTAAATAAATGAATACTATATTAATCAAAAGTATTTCAAAGTAAATGGAAATTTACCAATATAATAAAACTTTTATTTTTTTATATTATTTTTAAAATAAAAATTGTCTCTGATTATTTAAAATGATTGAAAATCAAATATTCTATGTTTGCCAATCTAACACAAGTCACGTGAGTAAGATTTATCTTTGTATTTTAGAATATTTTACTTATTTAATCCATAAAAATTATAAAAATAAGTTGTTCAATATCATTCACAAGCAAATTAATTTGAATACAAATTTGATTTTAGTTAATTTTAACTTTAAAATTAATCTTATAATAAATAAAGGATAAGTAAAATGGATATTAAATCAATACTTAAAGACGAATATTGCTTGGATAATATTTATATAGAACAAATAAACTATGGTCTTGTTGATGAGAATTATAAGATTATTTCATCTAATGGAACATTTTTTTTCAAAATATATAATTCAATTTCATCATTTGATTTTAAAAAGTTACATGATGACTTGAGGTTGCTTAAAAAATCAAATATTCCTGTTCCATTAGAAACAAATCGAAAAAACAAAACGACTTCAAATCATTTTTATGCATTATATGACTTTACTGAAGGCAAAAAGTATGATTCATCAATAAACCAAATGAAATCAATCTCTCAAATATTTCGTAAAGTAATACAAGTTGGTATTTCAAATCATGAAAAACTTAGTACAAAACCACTATTATTTGAATTGGAAGATAGTATACATAAATTGTTGTTACTTTCTAAAAAAACAAAACTACCAAAAGAGGTTAAAAGTATATGTTCAGAGTATTATTATTTATCTAAAAAAGTAAAAGAAAAAATTATTTCATATATTCCAGATAAACTTGATTGCATACCATTACATCCAGATTTCACAGAAAGAAATTTTCTTTTTAGTAATGATTCAGTTGTATTGCTTTGTGACTGGCAGGGATATTCTCATCGTATATTACTTGATGAATTATTTTGTGCATTTGCTAGATTTTGTACGAGTAATCCTTTTGAGGGTTATTTAGAAGAAAAACGAATGATAGAATTTAAACTTGAACTTACCAGAGGTAATAAATTAATTAGTACTTCATTATACGAATATGCACACTTATTTCCTTGGTTACTAGTTCGCAAACAAATATGTAATACTCCATTTAGAATAAATGGAATCTTTGGAACAATTGAAAATAGAGAATTGATGATAAAAATTCTTTTATGGTCTAGAGATTTTATTAATTGGTTAATAAATAATGAAGATATGTTATATAAATTTTTACGTAAATAATAAGAATACAAAGTAAATACTCTATTTTCATATGGGAAAAAATGTATCACCAAAGATGCAGAAGAACCAATTGTTTGCAACACAACCTAATAAGAGATAGGAGCGTATATAATGGATAAATATCATTTTTGTGAGTTGATAAATGTTCAATGGGAGTATATTGTTTTGGAAAACTTTTTGAAAAAGAAGGAAAATTAAATAAAACAAAATCATAAAATATATCATGACTTTTTTTGGGGAATATAAACTTTATAAGTAAATTGTATGATTAAAGCAGATTATTTTTTTATATTGTAATTGAATCATAAATTGGGTCATTAAGTACATTTAACATAGCGTCATAAGGTGTTTGTCCAATATTTGCAGTGATTGACTTAAATACAGATGGTGATTGTCCACTAGCTAATTGAACACCTTTGTACTTTGATGAAACTTGAAATACATTATTTCTTGAATTTACATTCCAAAAAATTATATTAGGAATATTATATCCATAAGATGCGAAGTTTTTTGCTATACTGTTATAAAATGTCCATTTTCCGTTGCATGTAGTAGCATTATTAAATTCCATATCTGTAATAATAACCAATGCTTTTGGAAGCTCATTTTTTGATAGTTTATTGTTAACAGCAACTTTTAAGATAAGTTTAAAAGCTTTTTCAAGATTTGTATCTGCTACAATTGAAGGAATACATTTTACCTTATCATATAAAGTTTTACCTTTAAGTTTGATTAGTGATGGCTTACTTGAAAAAGTCATAAATACATTTTTAAAAGCACCTTTATTTCTTTCAGCAAAGTAAATTGCAAGGCCAATAGATGAATTCATTGGTCGACCGCTCATTGAACCAGAAGTATCTGCCATAATAAGTATATTTTCATTACCTTCCACATAGTTTGGCAAAGCTTTCCATTGAGCTTCTAATAAAGGGTCATAATTTCTAAAACTAAAATTATTGCTGTAATTACATACAAGGACCATTTTTTCAATAATATCATAAGGAAAAATAGCAGCTGCATTTATTTTTGTTTCACCTTTTTGTAATAATTCAATATATGTACTAAAACCTTTTTTATCATGTTTCATAAATGCATTCCTGTAAATACTCATAGCACGTGATGGAACTTTTTCATAATGAATTTTTTCCCATCTGTTATCAGACATTTTAATTTCTAATACATCTATATATTTACGAAGTTTTGCAAGTGTTTGTCTATATGTTTTTTCTGAAAAACCTAATTTTTTTGCGGTTAGTTTACCCAGTCGATTTGTTTCAATTGAACTTGAATTTATAGATTTTAACCATTTAGCAAGTAAACTTACAGATTTATTATTTTTATAGTTTGACATATCAGTATTTAATTTTGATTTTATAAAACACCACATATCATCTTCTACTGGTGTGTTTACCAAAGTATAAAAATCATCATAACGACCAAATAAAGCGATGTTATCAAAGTTTTTGATGACAATTTTAGGGTATAATGTTGCAAAATATTTTAAAGCAACTCTAAAAGTATTTCGTTCACCAAGTCCTCCACGTATGTTACGAGAATAAAAAGCTGTTTTAAGTGTTAACAAATTATCTTCAGAAAATGCTTTGCTAAAAAAAGCCTCAATCTCATTATTATTACGAGTTCTTAAACTACCAACAGAAGAAAATAAATCTAATAGTGAACTGTTCGTAGTTTTTAAAGCAACAGCATTGTTTTCTGTTAAAGTTAAATTATTTTCGTTTTCTAGAAATTTTAAAAATATATTACTCACCTTCTGCTCCTCCTTTACAATAAAAATTTTCAAGATGTTAATAAAATCTACAAGACACTTTTAGTAGTGCTCTACCAGCTGAGCTACAATTAAAGGATTTCCTTTAATTGACTAGATTCGAACTAGTGACATTTACTTTTAATAAAATTTTTGCTGTTAGTGTCTTCTTCACAGGTTGCATTTCCAAATTGGAAGTTTAAGTTTGTTTGCTGTTAGCAACCTTATGAACTCATTTTACTTAAAATTCAAATAAAAATCATGAAAAAATTTTTGCGAAGATTTATACTTGCTAAGGAATAGGATAAAATAAGTTATGATTAATTAATGTAATTTATTATAAAACTTCTGAAAGAGCAAAGTTATTCGTATATTATAAAAATATAGTGGAGAAATCATTTTAGAAAAGAATAATTTATTTATTAAGTTATGTAAAAAAATTTGCGAAAAGCTCATACTGTTTATCAATGCGGTGTTTAAAACATTCTATAATATGGTATGGAGATAGAATTTTGATTATTGGGCCAAAAGATATAAGTACATCAATGAGATTTTCTTCATCAAAAGGATAATAATATAGTTATACATAAAAAATATTATTATCTTAATAAAATTCTGTTAAGCGATCATATGGAGAAAGTTGCATAAAAACTCGTTCAAAGCCTGAACGCATATTACTAAGTTCAAAATGAATTGGTTCTTTTAGTTTATATTTTTTTACAAAAGTATTTATTAAATTCCTGTTTGGTGCTGCACCTTTAAAGGTAATTGCATTAATTTTTGTTATTGAAATAAGCTGTATAGAAGAAAGTTTTTCACCATCTAAAAGTATTGATAGCAAGTTAAAATTGTCCTCTTTTATATCATATTCCATTTTATAAGGTATGATAATAATAGGTGATGTATTATCTATATTGAGTTCCAATTGTTCATTATTTTGAAGTGCATAAGTTAATTTTTTGAATTTTTTTTCATAATTTTTGTTCTGTCCAAATTTTATGCTGTTATCCTGTCTAATATAATTAAATGATTCTATATTAAATAATGGTTCTACATTTAAAAGAGTTTTACATAAATTATGATAATCTTCTTCATCCAAAAACAGATTAATTTTTGAATCTTGCAAAAGGGTTTTAATCCATGAAAGCTCTAAATTTGTTGTATAAATTGAAGGTTTGTTCTTTAAAATGGATTGATAACCTTTTTTATTTTTTACTAATAAATGATAACCTTCACAATCCTGTGAAACAAGTGGTGGTACCAAACAAGTAACTGATTCCAAAAAACCTTTATCAGTAATACATTTTCTTATTGTATCTAAACTTATAGATTTGTTATGAGAAAGATTTAAAATAGTATTTACTAATGTATAGTACTTACAGTGTAATTCACTAAATAGCATTGTTTTTTACCTCCGAATAATAAGATTTCATTAATTTAATATCATTTACAAATCGTTTTAATGCTTTTCTATCTGTGCAATTTATAGAAATAATACGCCCAATGAACTGGCGAAACCATGGTAATATTTCATTTGCATCTGATATAGAAAGATTATAATGGAATGTATCTATCCCAACACGTTGTAAATTTGCATATGGATGAGCAGTTTCAATTTTGTGAAGTAATTCTTTTTCAGTTAATTCTTCTATATACAATAATAAGTCCCATGTTTCTAGCCTGTTAGGAACCTCATTGAAATTTAGTGCAACACCCCAAGTACTTTCTAATAAAGCATTTACAATATTAAGTTTTTGTTCGAATTTTTCATTTGAAGTTTCAAGTAATTCAATTTTAATTATTTTATCAATTCTATAAATTCTGTATTGTTTCATATGATAGTGATAGACTACAACATAACGCCTTCCTTGTTCGATGTTGTCTACAATTTTAATAGGTAATACAATTTTTTTAGATTCATCTAGACAAATTAGCTTTACAATTTTACGAAATTTTATAGCATTTAATAAATCATATATAATTAGTTCATCAACTGTATGAGAAAAATGCAAGTTTCTGAAGGAATGGTAGTGGTTTTCTTTCCCATATTGTTCTAATATGAAGTTTCCAAGCAAACCTAATGGTTTAATGTTTTGATAAAAAGAAATAGCATAAAGAAGTTTTTCTTGAATTACTGGATTTAAATTTTCGATTGGGTTAGTTGCTAAATAGTAAAAAAGTGTTTTTCCTATCTTTTTTGTCATAATTAAACCATGTTTTATATATTCATTAATTTTTATTCTGAGAGTTCGTTGATCAAATATTCTACATTCTTCAAAATTATTCAAATATTCTGATAAAAGAAATTCGTATATATTGTTTAAAGTTAATTTTTCATAAGTTATAAGTAAATCTAATATGATAAAATGAAACATGATGTCATTTTTTGTAAAACTTTTAGTTTTATATCCTTCAAATAAAGGATTAGAGTTAATATTTAAATAGTCAAAGTTTATACTAATACATTTTCCTTTTAAAGATGTTTGTTCATTGATGAAATTATTAAAATAACTTTGAATACGTCTTTTTTCATTATCGTAGGTTCGAACACTTTTATGCAAAAAATCTTCACGTCTTTTATATCCATATATAGTAAATGATCTTAAATAGCTTCTGATTTTATAAAAATTTTTAATAAGTTCGTTAAATGGTTTCATATTACCTCCAAAATTATTATCAATTTATATATACATTTATTAGATTTTATAAATAAAATTTTTTATAAGTTATAAATAAAAATCGTAATTTTTTTTACATTATATATTTTGTATTATATGTTAACATGAAATGACTAAATAATGAAATGAGTGATTTAAATGTTTGTGATATGTGATAAAAAAACAAAAAGACCAATTAAAATATGGCTCGAATCAAGAAATGATATTGAGAAGGAGTGTTTAGAGCAAGCTTTTAAACTGGCACAATTACCATTTGTAAAAAACTGGATTGCATTAATGCCTGATACACATTTGGGAAAAGGTATGCCAATAGGTGGAATTATTACAACTGATGGTGTTATTGTTCCAAATGCTGTTGGAAGTGATATTGGCTGTGGAATGATATTTATAGAAACTGATTTTGAAGCTAAATTATTAAAGGAAGTCAAAACTGGAAATGGCAGATTAATACAGTCTATTATTGGAAATTTACATAGAAATGTACCACTTGGAAAAAATCATCACAATATGATGCAGGATTCTTATGTAATTGCTAATGCAATGAACAATATAGAGAAATATATAAAAGCTCCTACCTTATTGCCACAGCTAGAAAATGCATTCTATCAAGCTGGAACACTGGGAGGTGGAAATCATTTTATTGAATTTCAAGAAGATGAGGAAGGGTATCTTTGTATTATGATCCATACTGGTAGCAGACATTTGGGAAATCAGATAGGCAATTATTTTCACAATGTTGCAAAAGAATTAAATAGTAAATGGTATAGCCATATACCAGAAAAAAGTCATTTAGCATTTTTGCCTACTATGAGTGATGAAGGAAGACTTTATATAAATTATATGAATCTAGCTTTAGATTTTGCAAGTGAAAATAGAGAAATCATACTAAATGAGGTTAAGAAATCTTTATCGTTGCATGTAGATAAGTACTGTAGTCAAAAAATAAATTACAATAATAAGTTAAATGTACATCATAATTATGCAGTTATGGAAATGCACTATGGTAAGAATGTATGGGTTCATCGAAAAGGTGCAATAAGTGCAAAATTAGGTGAAAAAGGTATTATACCAGGAGCTATGGGATCACATAGTTATATTGTAGAAGGAAAAGGAAATAAGGAAAGTTTTATGTCATCATCTCATGGAGCAGGAAGACTTTATTCAAGAACAAGAGCAAAACAAATATATTCAGTTGAAAAAGTAATATGTGATTTGAAAGAAAATGATATTACATTAGGAAAAAGTATGAAAAAAGATGTAGCTGAAGAATGTAGATTTGCTTATAAAGACATCGATAAAGTTATTAGTAATCAATTGGATTTGATTACTCCACTTAAAAAACTTAGAACAATTGGTGTTATTAAAGGATAGTAAAAATTTAATCTATTAAAACTAGTTTCGTTTTCTATTGGTACATCCATTTTTACAACTTGTATCTTCATTTGGATTTTCTTTGTTATCAATAGCTAAATTTAATTTTATTCTGTAGTTACTCATAATAATAATCCGTTTTAAACGGTTTTTTTTTAATAGTGTAATTTTTTGTGGATAATGTTGGTGTTATATTTTTATTGTACAGTTCGAATAATTTTATAAACAAAGTTAAAATGTTTTATTGTGTTAATATGACTTTTCTCTATTTAATTATTTGTAAATCTGAATTGTTTACAAAAGATGCAGTTTAAAAGATTGACTTTGCTATTGGTATGAATGAATCTATAGGAGATTGTGCAGTTATTAGTTTTACATATATTTTACTCAAGTTTAGGGTTCGAAAGAACAGTAGAAGAGTCATTTAATCAAGTAATTACAGAATTTGTATTGAATGATCATGAAAAATATATTGATAAACCAAGACTTTTTTACTGATTCTGAATGAGAAATCTGTAAGACAAGACTTAAGGAATATGGATATAATTTTTAAGATGATCAAATAAATTAATTTAATTTAATCTTATTAAGATTAGGTTTTGTCAACCATTTTTATATTTTTCAATTTTAATTAATGATATAATAATTAATTATATTCAAATGTTAATATTGGGAGGAAAAAATGAAGGATACATCCTGTATTTTGCATACATATATTGGAATATGCTTAAAATAACCATATAATTTAATAAAAATAAAATATGTAATTTTATAGAAAAATAATATTATAATATATATAAATATCAAAAATAAGT
>JBDMZA010000598.1:0-7398 GCA_039770155.1 Clostridiales bacterium | reverse complement strand
GACAGTATTTTAGATCAAGCTAATGGAAAAATTATATTATTAAATTATAATAATCAGACAAATGTTGAGTATCTTATAGAAAAACTAGGTTCAATAACTAAAGGGTTTGTTGTTTATTTTGGGGTTCGTTCAACAGCAAGTTCATATCAAGAATCTGTATTAAATATAAAATATGACAATGGATATAGTAATTTAATTGGTAATGAGGGTTATTTTGAATGTTTAGTTAATGAAGATGTTTATAATGAATATTTATCTTATTTAGAAAATGATATAGAAATTGAATTTGAAGTTTATGTAGGTTATTCTATTGAACTAAAAGAGTCAAAAAATATTATTGGTTTATATGATAATAAATATACGGATCAAGAAATAATTATAGGTGCTCATTATGATGGAGTTGATTGCCCTGCTGCAAATGATAATGCTTCAGGAACAGCAACAATGCTTGAATTAGCAAGAGTTATATCTGAAAATAAACTAAATTATGATATAAGATTTATAGCTTTTGGTTCTGAAGAACTAGGTTTACATGGCTCTTCTAATTATGTTGATACTTTAACTGAAGATGAAATTTCAAATATTGAATATGTTATAAATTTAGATATGGTCGGTGTAGGTGACGAATTAGGTATATTTAAAGCAACAGAAGAATCAGATACTGAATTAGTTGAATTAGCAGATAAAATTGCAGAAAAAAACAATGTCAATCACAATGTTTACACTATGGGCAGAAGTGATCATGTACCTTTTGATTATTATGGAATAAAATCTATTATGTTATTATATCAAGAGGATTTAAATTACCATACAGAAAATGATACATATGAAAATTTATTAGAATCAAATATTGAGAATGATAATATTAAAAATGTACTTAATTTAGTAATGAGAATTGTAAATAAGATAAATTGTGGTTTTCAAACTAAGAGTGAGATTAACGAAGCTGCGTAAAAATGATAGATGAATTGCAATAAATATTAAACCATTTTGATATACCTAAAAACTATATTTAGGTATATCAAAAAAATTTTGTAATTTTTAGTATAGTTTTCTTTCAAGTAAAAAATTTTGTAAATTTGATTTTATATCTAATCCCATTTGGCATTTTAAAATCTTATTTAATAGTAGTATACAATCTTTTCTACTCAATTGATTTATTGTGTATTTTATTTTGGGAATGGAATTTGCAGTCATACTTAGTTCATCTATACCTAATGCTATAAATATTGGAATTGCCAAATATTCTCCAGCCATACTTCCGCATATTCCTACAAATTTACCATGAGAATGAGCTACTTCTGTAACTTTTTTAATTAAGTTAATTATAGCAGGATGAAAATTATCGTATAAATATGATACTTTATCATTGATTCTATCCACTGCCATAGTATATTGAACTAAATCATTGGTTCCAATACTAAAAAAATCAACTTCTTTAACATAATTTTCAATCATAATTGCAGTTGATGGAATCTCGATCATCATTCCTAATTTAATTTCTTTATCAAATGCTATTTTTTCTTCTGATAATTGTTTTTTAACTTTTTCAATTAAATCTTTTGTTTTTTTCAATTCATCAAAACAAGAAATCATTGGAATTAATAGTTTTATTTTTCCGAAAGCACTTGCTCTTAATATTGCTCTTAGTTGTGTAATAAATATTTCTTCATGTCCCAAACATAGCCTTATAGCCCTGTATCCCAAAAAAGGATTTAATTCCTTTTCATTTTCCAAATAGGGTAACTCTTTATCCCCACCTATATCAAGAGTTCTTATAATAACAGATTGAGAACTCATTTTATCTACAATACCTTTATATGTATGTAATTGTATTTCTTCATCAGGTAATTTTTTACTAGACATATAAACTTGCTCTGTTCTTAAGAGTCCAATTCCTTCTGCACCATTCTCATTTGCTTGGATAGCTTCATCTAAAGATCCAATATTAGCAGCAATTTTAATATATAAACCATCCTTTGTTATAGCTTTTTCTTTTTTATATTTATTATATAAATCAACTTCAGTTTTTTTATTTTCAAGTCTTTGTTTATATTTTTCAAGTGTAGTTTTCTCTGGATTTATAATACATATACCTTTATCCCCATCAACTATAACATTATCATTATTTTTTATAAGATTACACAAATTATTAATCGATATAACTGCTGGTATTCCCATAGAACTTGCAAAAATTGAAGTATGTGATGTTTTTCCTCCTTTAGCGATAACTAATCCTAAAATATACTTTCTTTCTAATTGAACTGTGTCTGATGGAAGTAAATCATCTGCAACTAATATAACTTTTTCTTTTATCGATTTTAAATCAAATATCTTATTATCAGGGTTCAGATAATTAGAAAATCTATTTCCTATATCCTTTATATCACTTGCTCTTTCTTTCATATAATCACTATTCATTTTTTCAAATATATCTACAAATTTTTCAACAACTTTTTTTAATGCTTTTTCAGCTGAAAAAAAATCTTTTTTAATATATCCTTCTATTTCAGGATAAAAGCTTGGGTCAGTCAGAAAACTTTTTTGACCTTCTATGATGAAAGCTTTTTCATCTCCAAATTCCACTTTTACCTTTTCGATTAACTTATCTAAGTCAGCAGCACATTTTTCTCTTGCTTTATTTAACCGTTTCAACTCATTTGACACTTTATCACTGCTAATGTTTTTGTATTCATAGTATTCTTCATTTTTATCTACTACGAAAACTTTACCTATACTTATGCCACTTGAAACACCAATTCCATATAATATTTTTTCAAGCAACTAACTCACCTCTAATCTTCACCAAACTTATTATCAATAATATTAATTAATTCATTTCCTGCTTCTATTTCATCTTTACCACTTATTTCAAGTATTATTTTAGAACCAGTTTCAAAGCCTAACGCCATAAGTCCTAACGTGCTTTTTCCATTAGTGGAATTTCCATCTTTATTTAAAACCACTACATCAGATTCAAATTTACTTGCTGCATTTGAAAATATTTGGGCTGGTCTAATGTGAAAACCCTCTTTATTTTTTATAGTTGTTTCTTTTTTAATCATAGTTACCTCCTGTTATTCACCAATTATTGAAATTATTTCATTTTCTGTTTTTGCATTTAGCAACCTTTTTCTAAAATCATCATGAACTAATTTCCTTGAAATAGACATAAGTATTTTAATATGCTCATTACCCGAATTTTTTTCTGGAACACCAATAAGAAATACCATATTTATATATTCTCCATCTAATGAATTCCAATCAATTGGGTTTTTAGTCCTTGCAAATGATAATACTGGTAATTTAATACCATCTGATTTACCATGTGGAATAGCAACATTAAATCCAATTGCAGTAGATCCAGTTGATTCTCTTGTAAGTACACTTTTGTAATACTCATCTTTATTATTTATAAAACCTTCTTCTTCCATTCTATCTATTAGTACATTCAGACATTCTTCTCTGTCTTTAACATCTAAATTCAAGAATATATTTTCTTTAATCAGAATCTTTGAAATATCCAAATTAAATCACTCCAATCCTAAGTCTAGTATTCATTTTTCCAACGATAATTAATTAAGGAATAACCAAAAAATAAAAATCACTTTATTGAATGAGGTTTATATTTTGGAATTTTAAAATAAGGGAAGAAGATAATTATTTTAAGGTTATTCCTAATATTATAAATATATTCAACAAATTTAATTATAAATTTAGTTAAATAGTATTTTTAACTACATCCTTTTTTTTCAACAATATTAATATTAACGCAGTTACTATCATTCCAATTACAATTGATAAAATGTACATAAGTAAACTACCAACAGCATTTGGAATAGCTAAAACAAATATCCCACCATGTGGTGCTCTTAAAGTTGCTCCAAATAGCATTGAAAGTGCACCAGCAACTGAAGATCCAGCTATTAATGAAGGAATTACACGTAATGGATCTGATGCTGCAAATGGTATTGCACCTTCAGTAATAAAACAAATTCCAAGTACGCCTGCTGCTTTTCCTGCTTCTCTTTCTTCTATAGTAAATTTATTTCTTGATATCATTGTTGCTAACCATATTCCAAGTGGTGGTGTCATACCTGCTGCCATTACAGCAGCCATTGGTCCATAAATATCTTGAGCAATTAACCCTACAGCAAATGTGTATGCTGTTTTATTAATTGGACCACCCATATCAAATGCCATCATAGCACCAAGAATTATACCAAGAAATATAGCATTTCCTGCTCCAAGACTTTTTAGCCATGAGCTAAGACCATCCATTAATATCTTTATAGGTTCGCCAATTACAAAAACCATTAGTAACCCTACAATTAAAGTAGATACAAAAGGAATAATTAAAACTGGTTTTAACCCAGATAAATTTTTTGGTAAATTAATTTTATCTTTTAAAAATTTAGCTACATATCCAGCTAGAAAACCTGCTAAAATGCCTCCTAAAAAACCAGCACCTATCTCATTTGCTAAAAACCCACCAACTAATCCTGGTGCCAAACCTGGTTTTTCAGCTATTGAATATGCAATAAAACCAGCTAAAACAGGAACCATAAGCTTAAATGCGGCTCCACTACCGATTGTCATAAACGCCGCTGCTAGCGAGCCTTCTTCTTCAAATGCTTTAATTCCAAAAATAAATGAAATGGCTATTAAAAGTCCTCCAGCTACAACTAAAGGTATCATGTGAGAAACACCATTCATTAAATGTTTGTATGGGCCTGTCCTTTGTTTACTTCTTTCTTCTTTAGTTTTTTGGACTTCTGATAGGTAATCCACATTAGTTTTTTTTGATTCTAAAGCTTCATCTATTAATTTAGATGCATTTTTTATAGCTTTTCCAACACTAGATCTTATAATTGATTTTCCTTGAAAACGATCTTCGTCAGCATCAGTATCAACAGCAAGTATTACAGCATGTGCTTCTCTTATTTCTTCCTCTGTAAGTTTATTTTCAATTCCTATAGAACCTCTTGTTTCGACCTTGATGTCAATTCCTTTTTCATTTCCTGCTTTTTGTAAAGCCTCTGCAGCCATATATGTATGTGCGATTCCGGTTGGACATGCTGTTACTGCAACTATCTTTTTCATATAAATAACCCCCTATAAAATTAATACTCAATAAAATTTAGTTGATTTAAATGAATGAAAAATTGAATGTATATAGTTAGGGGAACTTAAAAAATAATATTGAATTCTTTTCTTATGAAGTTTACTAAAATTGTGAGAATTCATACTCTAGAGCTTGAGTTTATTTTTTATCCATCCCTTAGCAATGTAAATTATATAATCTTACAAATTACTCCAATCAACACTTTCTACTGAAACTTTATGAATTGATTCTATAACTTCTTCCACTGAACAAACTTTTGTACCAGGTTTTGAAGCTGTAATTGTTCCTGCACAAGCCATCCATCTTGCTGTATTCTCTAAATCAAAATTATTAAGAATTGAAAATACTAATGCTGCAACCATTGAATCACCAGCTCCAACTGTACTCCTCGGAATTATATCAAAAGTTTTTACATTTAATATATTTTCTTTAGTTATAATAACTGCGCCCTTTGCCCCCATTGAAACTGATATAAATTCTATACCACTATCTATTAGATTATTTGTATTGTTTACAATATCGTATAATGTATGTATTTTCCTATTGGAAAGTTTCTCTAATTCAAAGATATTGGGTTTTATTGCGTATGGTTTAGCTTTAATTCCGTTTTTAAAAGCTATACCATCAGCATCCAGAATAGTTTTTATTCCCTTTTCCTTTGAGATTTTAATAAGTCTATAATAAATATCATCATCAACACCTGGTGGTAAACTTCCACTTAATACAACAAGTGATATATCATTAAGTTGATCCGAAAATTCATCTATAAATGCATGTACTCTATTTTTTGGTACTGTAAATCCACTTTCATTAATCTCAGTAGTTACATTTGAAAATTTTTCAACAATTTTTAAATTTGTTCTGGTTTCACCTTCATCTACATCATAAAAGTTTGATTTTATATTTTTAATATCTATATATTCAATTAGATTTTTACCTTGGACTCCTGCATTAAAACCTGTTGTAAATACTTCTACACCAAATTCATTTAATACCTTAGCAACATTTATACCTTTTCCTCCTGGATCCATACGTACAGAATTCGCTCTATTCAGTTCTCCAGATTTGTATTTATCTATTACTATAGTTTTATCTATTGCAGGATTAAGCGTGACAGTTAAAACATTTTGTTTCATATTTTCTCCTTTCTATAAAAAAATAAATATATATAAGTTAAGGAGAATCTAAAAATAATACCAAATTCTTTTTGCATGAAATTCGCTTAAATCCCACGAATTCATACTATAGAAGTAGTGACTATTTTTTGATATCCCTAAGTATTTACAACAAAAACATCAATTTCCTTTTCTCTTATGTTTTTAACTGTATCTTTATCAACTTTATTATCTATAATAAGATAATTAATTTCTTCAATATTTCCAAATTTAACAAAAGCAACTTTTCCAACTTTTGTATGATCTGTTAACAAAAATACTTGTTTTGATATTTCTAACATCTTTTTTTTAGTATAAGCCTCAATTACACTTGGAGTTGTCAAACCTTCTTTTAAGTCAATACCATTTGTAGCAATAAAAGCTTTATCGACTCTTAATACTTTAAATACTTCTTCAGCTATAGATCCAGCTAATGCTAAAGTATTCTTTCTTAAAATTCCGCCAACTACAATTATCTCTATGTCGTTCAAGCCAGCTAATTCATTAGCTATCATCAAAGAATTTGTAACAATAGTAAGATGTGAAAACTGTTTAAGTTCTTTGGCTAAAAATTGTGTTGTTGTACCAGAATCAAGAAGTATTGTATCACCATTATTTATAAACTCTACAGCTTTTTTAGCAATACATTCTTTTTCTTTTGCAAATTTAACTTCTTTTTCATTATATGAAGGTTCATAATTAACTACCTCAAGTTTGACAGCACCTCCATGGGTTCTTTTAATATATTTTGCTTCTTCAAGTTCTGTTAGATCTCTTCTTATTGTTGATTCAGAGACACCAAATTTTTTCGCTAGCTGCTGAACTGATTCACTAGAATGCTTTTTAATATATTCAACAATTTTAGCTTTACGTTCTTCTTCATATAACATAAATAAAAGCCCCCAATTATCTAGTCAAATAATTTTATCTCAATCAAAACTGTTATTTTTAAAGTGCATATTTAGGTGGTAAATTAAGTATGTGATGTGATTATTTGCGCTCATTTATTAATTAATATAATCATATCATGCTCATTTATGATTGTCAATATATTAATAATCATAAATGAGCATAAATAATCATTTGAAAATATGAAAAAATCAATAAATAAGGTGCAGT
>JBDMZA010000597.1:0-2970 GCA_039770155.1 Clostridiales bacterium | reverse complement strand
TGCAAAACTTAAATTTTTCATTGCTTTAACTTGACCTGTTGTCATGATATGTGGACCTGCACACAAGTCAACAAATTCACCTTGTTTATAAAAAGATATGACTAAATTTATCAAACAATAAAATTGTAAAAATTCACCTCTCACAACTTAAAAAGATTCAATAAGTTCAATATTTAAGCAATTTTCTTAAATTAAGTAAAAATTTGATTAGAAAAATAATGTTTTATCTGATAAATTATTATTTATAAACTTATATTTATAATATCTATTAATTTTATCTTAATTAATTTTATAATACATTAAATATTAAAAAACAGAAATAATATTTACTAACCTAATTAAAGAAAATAAGTTTTAGTATGAAAAAAAAATCATTTTTGTTTATTACATTTACTGTTTTTATTCTAGTAATAATTTTTGTATCAACATTAAATGCAGTTTCATTAACCCATGAAGCTGAAGCAAGTACAAATAAGTTAAAGTATACTACGAGTATGTTGAAAAATAAATTAATAGTTTGTTGCCACATGATTGTTTAAATTTGAATAAATACATACTTTTAATCAAAGGATTGTTATTTTCTTTATTGCTTAAAAAATGTAATTAATCTGTTATTCTAATTGTTTCATAATAGTTGAAACAAATTTAGTATAAATAAATATTAAGTAGAGGGGTTTAGAAAAAATGAAGAAAAAATTAATACTAGTATTAACAGTAATTACCGTATTTTGTGTAGTTGGTACACTATTTATGGCATCACTAAATGCTGCTTCATCAACTCATGAAGCAGAATCAAGCAATAATAAGCTTAAGTATGCTAAAGTTAATGGTGGAAATGTAGAATTTGATGAGAAAAAAGATGCTTATGTAGAAATGAAAAAAGTTAATGCTCCATCAAGTGGTAATGCAACTTTAACTTTCTATTACAGTTCAAGTAAGTCTTTTCCTGTAGAAATTAAAGTTAATGGAGATACTATTGTCAAAAAAGAAACTTTTTCAGCTTCTTCATCAGGTCAAAAATCTTTTACTGCTAGTATGGATAGTGGCTCTAATAATAAAGTTAAGTTTAAAATTAGAGATGCTGTTTCTGGTGTAAAACTAGATAAAGTAGTAATTAGCACTGACGGTTCATCATCAAGTTCAAGTAGTTCTTCTAGTTCATCATCTAGTAGTTCAAGTTCTAGTACTTCATCTTCAAGTAGTTCAAGTTCATCATCTAGTGGAGATATCACACTTTCAGCAGGTGGAGATTTACAAGGTGCTATAGATAAAATTCAAGCGGGTAAAACTATCTATTTGAACTCAGGAACTTACAAATACTCAAAATCAATTGTTATAAAAGAAGGTAATAATGGTTCTTCTGGGAAAATGAAAAAAATCGTAGCTCAAGGCAATGCTACAATAGACTTTTCTGGTCAAAGTTATAGTTCATCAAATAGAGGATTAATTGTTGCTGGTAACTACTGGCATATCGAAGGTGTTAAAATTCAAAAAGCTGGTGATAATGGAATGTTATTAGCTGGACATAATAATACAATTGAAGATTGTGATTTTTATGCAAATAGAGACACAGGTTTACAAATTTCAAGATATAATACAAATTATAGCAGTATGGATAAATGGCCAAGCAATAACACAATAAAAGATTGTTATTCACATAGTAATTTTGATCCAGATGATGGTGAAGATGCTGATGGTTTTGCACCAAAACTTACATGTGGAAAAGGTAATAAATTTATCAAGTGTGTTGCTAAATACAACGTTGATGACGGATGGGATCTATATACAAAAAGTGCAACTGGAAAAATAGGGTCAGTTTATTTTGAAAACTGTGAAGCAAGTAATAATGGTGAAACAGAATCAGGTCAATCAACATCAAATAGTGATGGAAATGGTTTTAAACTTGGTGGAAGTAAAATTTCAGTTGATCATACATTAGTAGATTGTAAAGCTTATAATAACAAAAAACATGGGTTTACATGGAACAGTAATCCTGGTAAACTTACTCTGAAAAATTGTAAAGCAAGTGGTAATGGTGGAAATGATTTTGAAAAAGTTTCAAATCAGTAAAACTCTAACCAACCTTATGTTATGAGGATATAAAATAAAGTGTGTAAAGTTTAAAAATTAAACTTAATGCACTTTATTTTTCTTAATTTTCTTATTTATCTCTTTTATCATAGTATACTGTTTTCCAATTAGAAAAATCACCTGGTAGCATTCTCCATTGACATGCACTTTTAAAAACATATATTATTGTCTTTAACTTCTATAATTTTATATTTCATATTACCCTTCCAATCTTAATAATAAAATTTCTCAAAAATAATTATACTATTTAAAAAATACACATTAAATTCAATTTGCATATTTATTTAAAATTAATTCCAATTCAATTTCATGCTTTATTGGAATATCATCAAATCCCAATGCTTCTTCATGATACTTTTGATTAGTATATTTTTTATAATAGAAATCCTTTATTAACAAAAGATCATTTTTATATTTTTCAACTTCTATAGTACATACTCTGGTCCATAATAGTCTATCAATCGATATTACATCATGACTTTCTAATTACTACCTATCAAATTTTGACTAATATACGAAAACATTCGATGATCAATTGCATTCTCTTTACTTGTTCCAGAAAGATAATTTTATTTGTTGCAATAAATTTTAAATTTAGAATGGTTGTTAATAGTACTTTCAACTCTAAATACATTTTGTTCATTATAAAATTTTATACTGTTTTTATCAACCCAAAAGCGAACTCGAAATCCATTATACCATTGATTAACACGAGTATAAAGTTCATGATTAGAAGCATGATGAGGTTGAGCATTTTTTTTAACTGGCTGATTAATGTTTTTACTAAATATTGTAATATTATGGATCGATATAGAAATACATAGAGTTTTATTATTTTTGTAAGTTTGTTTTAAAAAAGAATAATATAAGGATAGAAAG
>JBDMZA010000596.1:0-7490 GCA_039770155.1 Clostridiales bacterium | reverse complement strand
GGAATTTTATAAGGAAATAATAAATATATATAGGAAATTTTAAAAATATCATGACTATATAATTTTTTTTTAATGTCGATATACAAGGCATAATCAAAAATTTCATAAGACAATTTTTTTCTGAAAATATCAATGGTTTAACGAATTTTCAAAAAAAGTTGACTAGTTTATTTTTTGATTATGTTCAATAAGAGTTTATTCCTTAATAATAGCCAAATATGCATAAAATAAGGAGAACCTAAAAAATAATACCAAATTTCTTTATAATATAGAATAACTTAAAAGTAGTCTGTTTTGAGGCGATATATTAATGAAGTGAATAATTATTATTTAGGAACAACAAATTATTTTTTTGATATTTCTAAGAAATGGAGGTCAATTATGAGAAATGATGCTATTTTACTCATAAGTTTAGCTTTATTAACAGGTATTTTAGTTTTACTAACACTTTTTAATAGTAATGATGAATATAATAAATCTATTATTTCCAGAACTGAAGATAATAATAATTTAAAGGGAAATATAGAATTTATGTGTAATAAAAATAATGGGAAGAGCAAGGAAATGGATAAAATATCCAGCAAATTTACGAAGAAATATGAAAATTCAGAAGTTACTATAAATCAAATAGATGATTATAATTCAGCAATGAAAATAAGAATGAACTCAAATGATCTTCCTGATATTTGGATTGTTGAAAATGGTATTTATTTAGATAGAGCTATTGAAAAATATTGTGTAAATTTAACAAAGAACTTACCAGAAATATCAAAAAAGTTTGAAAAGAATTGTGCAATAAAGTCTTCAAGTAATGATATATATGCAATTCCGATTGGATTAACAACATATATGATGATATATAACAAGAAAATATTTTCAAATTTAAAATTAGAAACACCATCCACCTATTCTGAACTGTTACAAATATGTAAAAAGATAAAGAAAGAAGAAATAATACCATTTGGTAGTGTAGCAGGAGAGTCATTATATTTAGAGTATCTGTTTTCTATATTACCGAAGTTGATAACAAATGATTCAGAAGCTCTCAATAAAATAATTAATGATAAAAATCCATTGAATTCAGAGAGTTCAGTGTATAAATCATATGCTATTTTTAAATATTTTAATGATCATGAGTTTATTGAGACTAATCCATTAGAAAGTGAATTTAAAAAAACAATTAGTGATTTTAAGAGTGGAAAAATTGCTATGATGTATTTAAATAGTACTTACCTTCCGGATATTATAAATAATGATTTTGGTGAAAAAGAAATGGGTGTATTTCTTTTTCCATATAGTGAAGAAAAAGACAAATTTAATGTTTTATATGAACCTTTTATGAACTTAGCAATATCTAAAAATACTAAAAACTTGGATTTATCTAAAAAATGGTTGGAATATTTTTTAGATGAAAGCTACCATGAAAATATAAATTCAATTGGAATCGAGTCAACAAGAGATAAAATATTTAATAGTTCATTTTATTTTAAAGATATTAAAAAGACAAAAGCAAAAACAATTCCACATATAACTAATTCAGATGAATTAAAAGATTTCTTAATATCTGTTAATTTTAGCAAGGAAAAAATAATAAGTGAAATTATAGATGGAAATAGTTTGAAAAACATATTTTGGGAGTATAATGAAAAATGGAATGAATTAAATAAAACTATAAATGATTAGGGAGAGCATTTAAAATATTGCGACAAAAATTGACAAAATAACTTGTTATGTGATAAAATAATAAGCGTAATAAATAAATTTTATAAAAAATTGGTGTGATGATATTATTTTATATGGATACTTTAATCATATTGAGCAATTGTTGCAACCAGCAATTTTTATTTTATTTTCCTGAAAATTAAGTTAGGTATAATCAAAAAAACCTAGTCAATTTTTTTGAAAATTCGTTAAACTATCGATATTTTCAAAAAGATATTGTCTTATAAAATTTTTGATTATGCCTTAATAAATTGTGTTTTTTTATTTAAGGGAACTTTAGGAGAAAAGAATTGGGTATTATTTTTTAGAATATTCTAAGGGAATTTATAATAATAAAAATAGTTTTAAGAATTATATAAGGGAGTATTGACTATGGGGAAAAAATTTATTTCTGTAATATTAGCATCTATACTTATTATTAGTTTTGCTTCAACTAGTGTTGTTCCTGTATTTGCATACTCAAAAGGTAAAGTATCTAAAATTAAAAAGAAAGATGAAACAGATGTAAGTCATATTGAAGCGAAAATCAAAGATAATATTGATTTTAGTAAGGTTAGAAATGAAACTAAAAGTGAGACCAGATACATAATAAAATATAAAAAGGGTAAAGAAAAAGAAGTAAAAAATAAATTAATAAAAAAAATGGGAACGAAGAAATTAAAAAAACAAAAAAATATAAAAGGTTCTGATTCAATGGTTGTAGAACTGGATAAAACTAATTCTAAAGAATATCTTTTTAAAGCATTAAGTAGTGATGCAAATATTGAGTATATACAAGAAGATTATGTAGTTGAATTTTCATCTTCTCCAGATGATACATATTATTCATTGCAATGGGGATTAAATAATTATAGTCAAGCAATAGCAGGTATTACAGGACAATCAGGTATTGATATCTCAGCAGAAGAAACTTGGAGAAATAGTGATATAAAAGAGGAAATTATTGTTGCAGTTTTAGATACTGGAGTGGATATTAAACATCCAGATTTAAAGAATAATATTTGGACAAATGATGATGAAATAGCAGGAAATGGTATTGATGATGATGGGAATGGATATATTGATGATGTGAATGGTTGGAATTTTGTTGATGAAACTCCAAATGTATATAATTCAGCAGTAGAAGATTTTCATGGTACCCATGTTTCGGGTATAATTGCAGCTGAACATAATAGTATTGGAGTAACTGGTGTCGCTAAAAATGTAAAAATAATGCCATTAAAATTTATATCAGGGACAGGAAGATTAAGTGATGAAATTGAAGCTATAAATTATGCCAAAGATAATGGTGCAATTATTGTAAATTGTAGTTTTGGACAGTATAATTTTTCTCAATTAGAATATGATACTTATAATTCTACAGACATGCTTTTTATAGCAAGTTCAGGAAATGATGCTATAAATAATGATTTAACAAAGCATTATCCATCAGATTATAATTTAGATAATATAATTTCAGTTGGAGCATTACAAAATGATGGGAATTTAGCTAGTTTTAGCAATTTTGGTATGGAAAGTGTTGATATTGCAGCTCCAGGACATTATATTGCAAGTACATCTCCTGAATCAGGTTATTCATATGCTTCTGGAACTTCTATGGCTTCTCCATATGTTTCAGGTGTTGCAGCTATACTAAAAGGTAATAATCCTGATTTAACTACAGCAAAAATTAAAGATAAACTTTTAAATAATGCTGTTAAATTACCTAATTTAGCAACTAAAATTAAAAATGGTAATATACTAAAAGGAAATATAGATGTTGTACCACCACATAAGCCAGTGGGATTAAGTACTAATGCAGTTAATGAAGATTCAGTTTCTATAATTTGGGATGAATCTACAGACAATGTAGGTATATTGGGATATGAAGTTTATTTAGATGATGAATTAATAACTAAAACTATGGAAACAAGTTTTGATTTTGAAAATTTGAATTCTGATAAAACTTATGAAGCATATGTTATAGCATACGATGCTAAAATAAATAAATCTGAGAAAAGTGATATTTTAAGTATTTCTACTAAACCAATTGTTATGCCAAAAGTAAGTAATGTAAAAAATAATTATAATAATCTTGCTAAGATTGGAAGTGGAAGAGAAGCTTTGTTTGTTAGTGATCAATTTAATAATGCTTTTAAAGTAATGACAGATGGTATAAAAGAAAGTTATTCAAGTGCTGACAGTTGGGATAATAGTATCAAGAAGGAAGATTATTGGGGACTTTCATTTGATAAGACTTATGGTTTTAACAAAGTAATTTATTATGCAGGACATACAGGAAAAAGTGGAGGATGGTTTACAAGCGATTTGAGAGTTCAGGTTATGCAGAACAATAAATGGATCAATGTAAAAAATTTAAGTTTTATAAATTCTTATCCATATGATGAAACAGCAGGACCAAATAAAAGTTATGAAATTATATTTGATGATACTTGGGGAAATGCTATAAGGATAGTTGGTCAATCAAATGGTGTTGAAGGATACGAGTATTCATTTACTTCTATTGGTGAATTAGAAGTTTATTATTGGAATTATAATAATAAAATATATGATTTTGTTGATGTAAATGGAGAATTTCCATCAGTTGAAAATTCAAAAAACAACAAAATTAATTTAGTAAAAACTGAAAATGTAACTTCTATTTATTCAGAAGACCAATATGGAAATTCCTTAAACATTATAAATGATGGGAAAATTGAGAATGGCTTAAGTGCAAATAGTTGGAATGGAGAAATAAGAGACGAAGATTATTGGGGAGTTGAATTTGGAAAAAACTATGGTTTTAACCAGGTAAAATATGCTACAGGAAGCAAGGGTGAAAATGGAGGATGGTTTGAAAGTGATCTAAAAGTACAAGTAAGACAAAATGGAGTATGGAAAAATGTATATGCAAATATAGAAGGCGAACCAGATGAAAATTATGAAAAATCATTAGTTAAAAACAGTGGCAATATGACTCCATCATATCCATATAATGATACAGCAAATCCTGATAAAATATATGAATTTAATTTTAAAGATACATGGGGAGATGCAGTAAGAATTATTGGAAAACCTAAAAAAGTTGATGGATATACCTATGTATATACTTCAATAAAAGAATTTGAAGTATATTATAAAGCGAATGGAGAAATTATTTTTGATGATCCTATAGCCACGAATACAACAATTTATAATTTGAAAAACTCAAAGAATTATATAAATTTGTCAACTACAACTGGTGTAACAGAAGCTATAAGTTTTTATGATCAATTTAATAATTCATTGGAAATTATGACAGATGAAGGCGGTACCAATTGCGCAGATAGTTGGAATGGAAGTATTCATGAAAGAGATTATTGGGGACTAATGATGGATGGAAATTATGGTTATAATAAAATTGTCTTTAATCAAGGATATTTGGGTAAGAATTCAGGTTGGTTTGAGTATGCACCAAAAGTTCAAGTAAGACAAGATGGTGAGTGGAAAGATGCTACAAGTCAAAGGATTTTTCCTGAATATAAAATAGAAGAATTATATGATAAAAATTTTGAAATAAATTTTGATGATACTTGGGGAGACGGAATAAGAATAATTGGTATTCCATATTTTAATGAGAATGTTGTAAATTATTCATATACAACAATAAAAGAATTTGAAATTTATTATGAAGGTGTAGTAGAATTACCTCAATATGAATTAGCTGATACTGATCTATCACAAATAAAAAACTCAAGAAGTGGATTTAATTTAGCAAATGAAATGGGAATATCAGCAGTTTATGATGCTGATCAGTATGGAAATGCTTTAAATGTTATGAGAGACGGTTTTAAAACAAATTGTAATAGTGCAAACAGTTGGGATGGAAATATAAAATCAGAAGACTATTGGGGATATTCATTTAATGAAATCAATGGTTTTAATAAATTGGTTTATACTTCAGGTCATACAGGTGTAAGTGGAGGTTGGTTTGAAAACAATTTAAGGGTACAGGTAAGACAGAATGGTAAATGGAAAGAAGTCACAAAAATTGAATCTAAAGAAATTTATCCTTATGATATATCAGCAGGTCCTGATATAAGTTATGAATATAAATTTGAAGATACTTGGGGAGATGCTGTAAGAATAGTAGGAATACCCCACAATGTTCCTGGATTTACTTACATGTTTACATCTATTCAAGAATTAGAAGTATATTTTGAGGGAGAAAATTCAAATAATGAATATGCCGAAAGTCTAAATGATAATATTAGTATCGTAAATCAAAGAAGTGGAACTAATATTTCTTCAACTGAATATGTTACATCAGCAGTATTTATAACTGATCAATTCAATAATGCTTTAAATGTTATGACTGATGGTAATAGATGGAGTTCTGCAGATAGTTGGAATGGCAACATAAAAACAGAAGATTACTGGGGCTTAATGTTTACAGAAAACTTAGGTTTTAATAAATTGATTTATTCGGCAGGTCATGTTGGAGAGAGCGGAGGATGGTTTGAAAGTAACTTAAAGGTACAAGTATTACAAAATGAACAATGGTTTGATGTTGAGAATTTAAGTTTTAGTCCTATATATTCCTACAATAGTTCAACAAATTATAGTGATTTTATAATGAGCTTTGATACTACATGGGGAATGGGAATACGTATAATAGGAAATCCAGTTTATGTGAATGGATATAATTATACATATACATCTATTCAGGAATTAGAAACATATTTCGAGTAAATCTAATTCTTTTCATTTGAAATTTACTTAAATCGTGTGAATTCATACTTGAGAATTTGAGTTTATTTTTTGCTATCTCTTAAACATAGGAATAGATATTGTAAAAGTTGTTCCTATATCTAATTGTGTTTCAAAACTCATTTTACCATCAAAATCGCTTGTAATTAATCTATGGGATATGTAAAGTCCAAGACCTGTCCCATTTTTTTTTGTTGAAATAATATCTTTAAAAATTGTTTCATGTTTTTTATTTTTTATTCCACCAGCTTTGTCTTCAACAATAATGATAGCATTATCAGAGGATTTTTTTAATATTATTTTAACTAGTCCAGGTTTATTTTCATAAGCTTCAACAGAGTTTATAATTAAATTTGTAATAACTTGTGATAATTTAGTATAATCACCAGTTATTTTAATTTTGGGATCTGATTCAATTAATTCATAAGTGCAATATGTTTTTTTAAATTGATGATCTAAAATCAAAAGAACATCTTTTAGAAGTGAATTAATAGAAAATTCTCTTATATCTCCAGAACTTAGATTTCTTGTCTGGTTTTTTATTGACTTTACCATAAAAAGAATTTTATTACATGCAGAATAAGTGGTATCAAGACTTTTACTTATTTTCGATTGTAAGATATTCTTTTTTTGAGGATTATTTTCATTTTCAAGTTTTTTAAAATTATATTTTAAATAGTAAAGACCTGATTCAATGACACTTGCAGGATTACTTATATCATGGGCGATACCACCTGATAAAATACCAAGATTAACTAATCTATCTTGTTCAACAAGTTTTATATTTAATTTTTTAACCTCAGTTATATCCTTAAATATTATTACCGTGCCATTTTGATCAATGATTCTAAATTTTTTATTATTAAAAGGTATTATTTCTATTAAGTAGTACTCATCATTAATTTCATAATGAAATTCAAATTTCATAAATCTATTATTAGTATGAGCTGTTTTTATATTTTTGATTATTTTATCTATTATTAAAAATTCGGTATCATTTTTTTTGTTTAATTCATTATTTTTAATAAAATGAATAAATT
>JBDMZA010000595.1:0-4994 GCA_039770155.1 Clostridiales bacterium | reverse complement strand
TTTACATAAAATTTAATTGCTATTAATAAAGCAAATAGTATATAATAATATAGTCGAATAATATATAATTTGATAATATATTGACTTTTAATTATATTTATTGTATGATTATTACATATTAATTCAAATAGTTTCATATATTAGCCATTGTATTTATCAAATTCTAAATTAAATTTTTCCAAACTATTAGGTATAATCAAAAATAAGATGATCAATTGAAGTTTCAAAATCTAGGTTAATAATCACTATTTTCAAAACAAAACTTTATAAAGAGAATTTTGGATAAATATTGTACTTCATTTTAAAAATTTAAGGGAGGGCATATAATAGTGAAGAATTTCAAATTTATTCTAATTATCTTAATTGTAATGGTAATAACTCTATTCTTTCAAACAATAATTGTTTATGCAACTTCTGAATATTCTTCTAAGGCCAAAGTTAACACAAAATCAAATATTTCACTAAATGTACGTTCTACCCCCGTATGGAAAAGCAAAAATTTATTGGGTGAATTTAGTAATGATTCATTAATTTCATATAACCCAAAAACTTTGCTAAATGGTTATGTAAGAGTAAAAGGTTTAGATTCTAAAACAGGTCAAAGTATAGAAGGTTGGTCAGCTATAAAGTATATATCACAATACGTTCCACCTACTGAACCCACACACACAAATATACCAGAAGATATACCTCTTCAATATAAAGAACAAGTATTAGCTCTAAAAAGTATTTACCCAAATTGGAATTTTAAGTTTTACGATGCAGGTTTATCTTTAAATTCAGCTATTGACCTACAATATAATATGAATCAACCTGTTCCCAAAATTGATATTAGCCAATATAAAGAAACAGATAAAACTATTATTAATAATAGAATATCGCTACTAAAAAATAGTATTAAGACTAAATCTTTAACATATGATAAGTTATACAAAACTTATTTAACTGAGGGAAATTTTTTCTTACCAAAAAAATCTGCAGTTGGTTATTATATGAATCCTGTTAACTTTTTAAATGATTCTTCTATTTTTCAATTTTTAGAACTTAAGTTTAACGATTCAATCCATAATCTAGATTCAATAAAAACTATATTTAGTAATACTTACTTTTCAAAGGATCCTAATAATTATGCCCTTTGGTTTTACAACGCTTCAAAAAATAATGATATTAATCCTTATTTTTTAATATCCAAAGCAATTGTTGAGGGTGGAGCTTATAAAATTGATTCTAGCAATACATTACTAACAGGTTTTAAATCTGGAAACTCTACTTACTATAATTTCTTTGGTATAAATGCTAAAGATGGAAATAGCTCTGAAAGTGCTAAAAAATATGCCATCGACAATGATTGGAGTTCTCCTGAAAAAGCTATAAACGGAGGTGCTCAATATATCTCAGAAAGATATATAAATGAAGGTCAAGATACTTTCTACACCTTAAGATATAACTTAACAGGAAATTCTGGATATTTAAAAACAAGTACTTTCAGTCACCAATATGCTTCTAATATTGCTGATGCAAATACAAAAAGTTTGGTTTTTTCAAAACAATTTAAAAGTATTTTAACCAAATCAGATTTAGTTTTTAACATTCCAATTTATAAATAAAGCATAATTTATATCCAATTCAAATCGATTTCGTAATAACCTACTATAATAATCTGGGCTGTTCTTTTTATACTCATTAGAAACTCTATAGCAGTAACTTTTTCATTAATCCACTTGTTTTAGTTACTGCTATATCTTCTATCCATTTCCATTTAAATACTTCCTCTTATATTTATAAAAAATAAAATAATATATTAAAATATATGCTATTTTATAATCTTTTCAAATTTAAACATATTTTTAATAAAAGTTATATAATATTATTAAAGAAAAATTATAATATTATTTTTCTGATATTCTAAAAAAAACATTTCTGGAGGTAAATTATGAAAATAGCTGTAGTAGATGGTCAAGGGGGAGGAATAGGTAAAATTATTGTTGAAAAACTAAGAATAGCATTTGGAGATACTATAAAGATAATCGCTTTAGGTACAAATGCACTTGCTGTTTCTTTAATGATTAAAGCTGGCGCAGATGAAGGAGCCTCGGGAGAAAATGCTATTATTTATTCAGCATCTAAAGTAAATATAATTATGGGACCAATTGGAATTATTGTTGCAAATTCAATGTTAGGTGAACTCACTCCAAAAATGTCTTCTGCTATTTCAGAAAGTAATGCTGATAAAATACTAATACCCGTAAACAAATGCAACCTTCATATAGCAAATGTAAAAGATGATAATATTTCCAGCCATATTGAAAATGCAATAGAATTAATTGAAAAAATAGCTGGTGCTGATCTATAAAACTAGAGCAGATTCAAAAATAGAAAGTGAATCTGCTCTAATATTACTTTAATAATAAAAATTTTAGTTTAATTATTTCAAAAAATCTTCACGTTGCGGAGTAAAAATATCTAGAAGAATCGAATCTTCTTCTAATGATAATACCCCATGTGGTTCATTACTTCCAACATAATAGGTATCTCCCTTTTTTATAACGCTTTTTTTCCCATTTATTTCAAATTCAAAGCTTCCATTAATTACATAGCTTACCTGTTCATGTATATGAGTATGAACTTGTCCTACTGCTCCCTTTTTAAATTTAACCTCAACTGACATCATCTTACCACCACTTGAAAGTATTTTTCTTTGAACACCCTCTGAAACACTTTCATATTCAATATCATTATTATAAATAATCATTATATAATTCCCTTCATAAAAATTTATTTACATGTTAAAATAACAAAAAACGCTTTTACCCAAGGAATATCCGAAAAATAAATCTTAATTTTAAATATAAATAACTGTGATTCAAACAAACTCCAGATGTAAATAATTTGGTATTATTTTTTAAGATTCCTAGGATAAATAAATTATATCAACTATAATATTTTTATAAGTAAATAAATTTAATTAATAACAATAAATAATCGTATTTTTATTTTCACAACAATATATATCAAGTTTAGGAATAGTCAAAAAAAATTTACTAGTTTATTTTTTGATTATTCCTTACTTTTTTAGTTGCTATTCAAATAAAATTAAACTTTTCCTCTTTCTTTTAATATTTTTTTTACATAATCAACATCTCTTTCGCTAAATTTTGACATAATATAATACAATATTCCTGAAGGAATCAAAAATATTTGAAATGCAACTAAAGCATAACTGTAATTTTCTGGTTCATTAAACTTTAAAGACATAACTGTAATTAAAACACCAATACCAGCAGTTCCTATAGTTCTTCCAATACCATTCGCTAAATTAGCTAAACTAAATGCTGTTCCCCTGTGTTCTGGCAAATTTGCCTCTGTTATTAAGGCCAACCAATTTGGAGTATTGGCTGATTGAGTTGCACTGGCTAAAATTGCAAAAATAAATATACCAAACATCCAAGGATTTATTACGATCTGCTTAAATAAACTCAAACATAAAGTTAATGAGTTATCTGAAAATTTTATATTAAAATTTTTCAGAGGACTTAAAAACATAATTGAATAAAATGGTATCATTAAAAATACAAAATAAGAAGTTATTTTAGCTCTACTTATTTTATACTTTCGATTAAAATAATCTCCTATATAACCAAAACAAGGTGAAAAAACACCTCCTATTTGAAATATTGCATATAAATATCCAGAAATCACAATTGCCGTTTTTCCATCATATCCCAATTTTAGTATTTTAGAATTATATAGCGTTGGAAGCCAAATAAATGTTCCAATTGTTATGTTTATAAAAAAAGCCTGAAAGAACAAATACTTATTACTTCTATTGAAAATAATTGTCTTTATGTGTTTAATTTCTATATTATAAACATATTTTCTACCTGAATTAATTAATTTTTTCAATTCAGGTTCTGATTGACCATAACTAGGTTCTTTAGTAAAGATATATAATACTATTAATAATAATCCTAATATACTTAAAATTTCAAATGGAGTTCTCCACGATTTACTTGGAGCAATCAAAGATGCAAAAAGCGATCCTAATATTCCTCCAAGACCTTGAGACATTCCCCACAAACTCAATAACATCCCTCTATATTTTTTTGGTATGTAATCTGTCAAAATACTAAAACCTACAGATGAAATACAACCTAATCCAATTCCAGTTATTATTTGCATGAAGAATAATTGTCCAAAGGAATTTGATTTCGATGTTATGTATACAGATAGTGACCAAATTATAGTTCCAATAATTACTAATAGTTTTCTATTATATTTTCCGGAAATATACCCCCAATATACAGATGAAATAACTGTAAACAAAATATTTGCCCCAGAAGCAAAACCCAAAAAAGATATTTCCACACCTAAATCCGAAGATATACAAGAAAATAATGGTGGAAATAAACCTATGATCATATTATCTAAAGCTGCTAAAATAACAAAAACCGAAATAGTATATACTGTCATAAATTTACTTATTCTCATTAATATCTCCTTACTTATCGAGTATGAATTTGCTCAATTTAAACGAATTTTAAACAAAAACAATTCAGCGTTATTTTTTATATAAGGATACTATAAAATAAACTGTCTAACTATTTTTAATAGCCCCTATTATTCAATATTTTATATCCAATGTATATATTAACATATGAAAATTAAAAACTCTAACTTAAAATGTGATATTAACATATTGAAAAAATAATTAGTAAAGTATAAAAAAATCAAATATTTTTAAAATATTTGATTTTTTTATATGCCTAAAATAAAATTTTTGTTAAAAGAAATAAAAATGTATCTAATTAATATGTTATTTATTTTGGTATTTTTAATATGATTTATATTATTAGATTAAATTTTTATAAAAAAAATTTACAGTTATTTAATCTGAAATTTACGTGTAATATTTTACTTAAAATGATAAACTTAGATAAAATGATAAAATTGTGAAAGGAAAGGTATTATGTCTAAAAATATTTTAATAATTTCTT
>JBDMZA010000594.1:0-3006 GCA_039770155.1 Clostridiales bacterium | reverse complement strand
TTAGGAGAACCTAAAAAATAATACCGAATTCTTTTCGTCTGAAGTTTGCTTAAATAATGCGAACTCATACTCGAAAATTAGAGTTTGTTTTTTGGATATCCTTTAGGCAGAATTAAAAATAAACTCGTTTTATAAAATTTTTGATTCTATCCTATATAAAAAATAATTTGGTTATAGTAAAAAGATTATATTGTAATAAACTTTTTATTGTTTTAATTATTTTCTGAATTTTAATGTTTAGATTTTTGAAATATAAAAAAATTACGGTTTCAATTATTTATAAAAATATCAAATTACTTATTAACAATAATATACTGCTATTCTATTTAAAAATCTAATCTACATTTCTATTATTAGTATACCTATCCTTTATTAATTCACTTAAGAATAATTAAAAATTTCATAAAACAACTTTTAATAAAAATATCGATGCTTTAAGGAATTTTTTTAAAAGTTGACTGGCTATTTTTGATTTTTCCTAATGAACAACAAATGATGATTTAATATTTATCTGTAAGAAATATGTAGTGTATAGAACTATATGTTTTTATAGTATCTTAAAAAAATAGTTGTCATTAATTGAAAGGAGAGTCTATATGCAAATAAAACATAGGAATAAGTATCTCAAAAAGATTTTTGCAGTAATTTTGGTAATAACATTTCTTGTAAGTACAATATCAACGCCATACGCAAAAACTGAGGATGGTATTAGTCCCTTGCAGATCGTTATTGTAGAATCAATGGCTTTGGATGAACCAAACAGAGGGAACTTTGTTACAAATGTTTTAGAAGAAATTGAAACACAAGCAGATGTAGATGAAACTATTGTTAATGATGTAAAAAATTATTTGCCTTCAATGTCATTAAGTGATATTGAGGAAGCTTTAATAAAATATTCTCAAATAGATAGTAGTAAAAAGGATATCTTAAATACTGCTATAAGACAAGGTTTAGATGATATAACAGGGTATGAAGATTTTTCAGAAATTAAATCAATGATCAATACGAAAATTACAGGCAATCAAGAAAATATTAATGGATTAAAATTTTTAATTAAATTACTTAAAACTGTTTCTATGGTAGCAGGTCCTATTGCTGCAGACGATGAATCTAATCCAGAAAAAATAGTTTTTGGATTAAATGGTAATACAACAATTAAAAATGTTGTTTCATCACTTATGGATTCAATGGAATCACTGATGGAAGAATTAGATGGAATAGATGGATCTACAAATTTTGATAAATTATTAAAATATTGTGAGGATAATGTAAATTATTTTTCAAATGAAGAAATACATAGTTTTAAAGAGTTTTTAGATACTGAAGGAATATATGAAGATATTGGAGATCCAGGTGAAAATACTGAACCTTCAATAAATTTAAATCCTCATAGGTTAGAACAATATTATGATAAAACAACAATTAACATAACAGGTATGAATATCGATTTTGATGGATCTACAACAGTTCAATTATATAATGATTCAGATTTTAATGGAATGATAGATCCTGGTGAAACGGATACTGAAAAAGTAGAAACTACTACCTTAATTAATTCATCAGAGTTATCTTTTGATGTGATTGAGGGGCTACAGCCAGGTAATTATATTGTTAAAGTAACAACTGGTGATGAGATTGCTACAACGGGATTAAACGTAGTTCAACATGAAGGAGCTATGGATTTTACTAAGTTTACTACTTCTTTTGATCCAACTGATAAAGCTAGTACTCATATAGAATTTACAACTGGTGAAGGGGATTATTCAAATGCTTCTAAATTAAGACTTGCTTTAGATGGACAATATGTAAATGATGATTTTCCTGTAACTTCAAATGATTTTAATGGATTTTTTAATAAAGAAAATCTGATCATAACAAATGTAACTGACTCAACTGAAGTGAGCTTACAGACTCAATCAATTGAAGAACCATATGTGGCAACAGAAAATTCGGTAAGATCATACATAAATAATTCAGGTGTTGATGCAATTGGATTGGAAATAAAAATTGAACCAGATCAGATTCAAGCTAATAAAAAATATAGGATTACTTTTGGTGATGATTTAAGTAATACTATTTTTTCAAGTGCTATTAATGCAATTATTCCTTTAGAAGGTAATTCATCAGAAAACTTTAACTTTAGAATTACAGATGAATGGGATAATGGATTAGCAGAAGAAAGAAGTGTATGGGATGTAGGTACTACATTGCAAGCAAAAGAATCTATAAGTGATGATTTTGTAAATTTAGTAGGTGAAGAAAGAGTAAAATACCAACATATGTATAACAAAGATATTTCAGATGTTAAAGAATTTGGGTTTTACTTTTTTGATAACTTAAGTGACTTTACAGAAGTTAAGCCAACTACTGATCAGAGTAATAATGTTAGTATAGATGGTGATTTTTCATCTTCTGTAAATGTGGATGTAGTGAACACAGACTCAAATAATGATAGTGTTTATATCGGTACTCAACTTGAAACTCCAATTGAAGTAATTATAGAAGATACTCAGGAATTAGAGTTTAAAGGAGAAATTGGAAATTACTTTAACGCTCTCATGAATTATGAATTTTCTGATGAATTTGGAATGGGAGGAAAAAGAGATGGTGCAAGAATTTTTGCAGTTGTAAAAGACTCAGCAGGGAATATTGTTTCATGGAAAGAAATAAAAGAAAGAACAGAAATGTTAGTGGCTAATCCTAGTTTTGAAGTAAATGTACCATTAGCTGGAGTAGATGATACAGACTATACAGAAGGCGATGAAATGCCGTATATAGGATATGACCAGGAATATGAAGATCAACCTAGAATTATTCTTTATGGTACAGGACAGGAAAATGCTGATCAATTGATTTTAAATGGAGAAACTGTAAAAATTCCATTTTTTGTAAGAATTAATAGACACTTTGCTGAAGGAGAAGATTATCGAGATGCTTTCAGCGAATATACTCATTTTGTAAATCACAGAGATACAGAGAGATATAATACACCTGCAGAAGTTGTAG
>JBDMZA010000593.1:0-3475 GCA_039770155.1 Clostridiales bacterium | reverse complement strand
TTTTTTTAGATTATCCTTATTCAACATTTGAAATAAATTATTTATTTTTCAATCTTTCTTTATTATAATTATAACTTTTTTGCATATACTTCATTTTCTTTTGACATCAATGAATTACTTGTGTTTGAATACATTAAATCATCTTTATCTCCTACAGTATTATTTTTATCAAAATTACTTAAAGCCACCTTTAATACTTCGTCCATTTCTGTTGCATAAATAAATGTCATGTTCTTTTTTACATTTTCAGGGATTTCATTAATATCTTTACTATTCTCAATAGGAACAATAACTGTATTTATACCAGCTCTATTTGCAGCTAATACTTTTTCCTTCAATCCTCCTATTGGTAAAACTCTGCCTCTTAATGTTATTTCACCTGTCATAGCAACATTTTTATTTACAGGACTTTTGGTTAATGCTGATATCATAGCAGTTGCCAATGTTATTCCTGCAGAAGGTCCATCCTTTGGTACAGCTCCTTCTGGTACATGTATATGAATATCATATTTACTATAAAAATCTTCTTCTATTTTATACTCTGTTACTTTTGATCTTATAAAACTTATAGCAGCTTTAGCAGATTCTTTCATAATATCTCCAAGATGACCTGTTAATTCAAGTTTTCCTTTTCCTTTAACAATAGTAACCTCAATTGATAAAGTATCACCACCAACTGGTGTCCAAGCCAATCCTGTTGCAATTCCTATCTCATCTATTTCTTTTGCCATATCATATCTGAATTTTTTTGTACCTAAATAGTTGCCAAGATTTTTTTGAGTAATTCTAACAGATTTCTTATCTGTTGTAACAATGTTCACAGCAGTTTTTCTACACACAGTTGCTACTTCTCTTTCTAAGCTTCTTACGCCTGCTTCTCTTGTATAATAATTTATAACATCTCTAACTGATTTCTCATCAAATCTTATATTGCTTTGTTTCAATCCATGTTCCTTAACTTGCTTTGGAATTATATATTTTGTAGCAATTTTTACTTTTTCTTCTTCTGTATAACTTGATATGTGTAGGATTTCCATTCTATCTAATAATGGTCTAGGTATGGTACCTATATCATTTGCAGTAGTTATAAATAAAACATCTGATAAATCATAAGGCAATTCTAAATAATGATCTCTAAATGAGAAGTTCTGTTCACTATCTAGTACTTCTAGCATTGCTGAAGCAGGATCTCCCCTAAAATCAGAACTCATTTTATCAATTTCATCTAATAGTACTAAAGGATTTTTAGTTCCTGCTTGTTTTAAAGCAGAAATTATTCTTCCTGGCATTGCTCCAACATATGTTTTTCTATGTCCTCTTATTTCTGACTCATCTTTAACTCCACCTAATGACATTCTAACATAGTTTCTATTTAAAGCTCTTGCAATTGATTTTGCAACAGATGTTTTTCCTACTCCTGGTGCTCCTGCTATACATAATATTGGTCCTCTTAAAGTATTCTTTAGTTTTCTGATAGCTAGGTATTCAACTATCCTATCTTTTACTTTAACAAGTCCATAATGATCATCATCTAATATTTTTCTTGCTCTTTGAAGATCTATTATTTCTTCTGTTTTCTGACTCCAAGGAATATCTAAAATCCAATCTAAATAGGTTCTTATTACTCCTCCTTCAGCAGATCCAAAAGGCATTTTCAATAATCTATCCAATTCTTTATACATTTTTTTACTTACAATTTCAGGTAAATCTAATTCTGCCATTTTCTCTTTATACTCTTCAACTTCTCCTGCTATTCCTTCTTTTTCACCTAATTCATTCTGAATTGCCTTCATTTGTTCTCTCAAATAATATTCCTTTTGAGATTTATCAATTTGTTTCCTTACTTTAGCATTTATATTTTTTTCGATTTCTAATATACTAATTTCTTTAGTTAGTATTTCAAAAAGTCTTTCTAATCTTTTTTTAGGATTAAACTCTTCTAATATCTCCATTTTCTGATTTGTTTTCAGAAAAATATTTGAAGCAATTACATCTGATAGTTGGCTGAAATCTTCAATAGATGTAACAGTTAAAACAGTTTCAGGAGAAATTTTAGAACTCAATTTTGAATACTCCTCAAAAGTCGACATAACTCTTCTTTTTAAAGCTTCAACTTCAACTAAACTTTCTTTACTATTATCAAAAATTCGCTCTCCAACTTCTGCTATAAAAAACGGATCTTCTTGTTTTATATTAATAATCTCAGCTCTACTTACGCCTTCAACTAAAACTCTTATAGTATCTCCTGGTAATTTTAACAATTGTTTTACTTTAGATATGGTACCTACTTTAAACATATCTTCTTCCCCGGGAGAATCATTTTTTGCATCTTTTTGTGAAACTAAAAAAATCAATTGTTCATTTATCATAGCATCTTCAAGAGCCTTCATAGATTTAATTCTACCTACATCAAAATGAAGAATCATATATGGAAAAACTGTTAAACCTCTTAATGGTAATAGTGGTAATTCATGTTTCTTAATGTTTTTATCTTTTTTAGCCATATTAACCATCCTCTCGTTATTTTTATATAATTGAAAATTAGCATAAATTTAATATAATAACTTAAGAACCCTGTATGTTTTTAAAATAAATTTCATACACAATATAATTGTATACTTTTTTATTCTAAAATAAAACTTTTGATACATAAAAAATTAACTCATACAAGATTTTCACTTTTGAAAATTTTAAATAATTACAACATTATATTAAAAATATTGTATATATTTTCATTGTAATAGCTTAAATAATTCCATCAAACTATTTTTTCTTCGCTATGAACTTATATTTTATTGAAAATTAGTAAAAGATAAATATTCCAATAAAAACAATATCATATTAAGATTGATTAAGCGATATCCAAAAAATAAACTCTAATTCTCGAGTATGAATTCACAAAATTAAAGCGAAATTCAAACGAAAATAATTTGGTACTATTTTTTAGGTTCTCCTGAGGATATCTCCTCACCAAAATAATGCTCAAATTAAAAATATGGTATTACTTTTAATTTACTAAATTGAAATAAGATATTATAGAATTTTTAGAAAAAGAATTTATTGTATAAGAATTTATATTAATTATAACATAATTATTCATCTATTTAAACAATTTTTTCATGTTTTTTTTAGTTTCTACTATTTTTATTAACTTCTCGATTAATTAAGTCAAATTTCTCTTCAATTAACTTAAATTCTTTTTCATCTACTTTTTTGTGACCATATCTAATTTCATTATAAGTATTAGTTATATCATCAATTTCACTTAATTTCAATCTATTTAATAATTTTATTTTAATATCATTAGTTGTATATGATTTTTTTAAATCCAGGTTAAAATTAACTTTTGCTTTATATAATACCATAGAATACATAAATCTAATTCTTTTGTTTATATTTCTTATTTCTTTATAATAATTATATTTTAAGTTCTTATTTGTATTTTTTTTATGCACTTTTTCTTTCTTTTTCTTTT
>JBDMZA010000592.1:0-7535 GCA_039770155.1 Clostridiales bacterium | reverse complement strand
GTAGATACAATATCCGTACCTGGCGAAGATTGTACCTATATAAAAGATTGGTCTGCTACTATTATTTATAAGGATGCTGGAAATAAAGTAATATACAATAATTTAATATATGAAAACAATTGGTACACTGAAAACGACAATCCTGAGTTAAATTCAGGAGAATATCAGGTATGGTCATTAATTGGAAAATGCGATCCAGATGCCACTCCTGGGACACATCCACCTACATCACCTCCACCAACTGAGGAACCAACAGAGCCAATAGACCCAAATAGAACTCAAGCACCTTATCCTGAAGCTGATGCTTCTGATTGTGGTAGTTGGGTTCTTGTAGACAATGTTTGTTCTGCTAGATATTGTGCAGATGACCTTACTTCAGAAGATTGCTCTGGATGTGGTGGAAATACTGGTGCTGATTGTGAAGTAGTTAGTTCTAAAGGTGCTATTTCTGGTGCATGGCCGCAAGTTACGTCAATTTCTGATAATGAAGATTGGCATTATTCTCGTTCTACTCATTATGGAGTTGGAAAAGGTGGTGCTTGTGCTTTTGGACTATACAACATATGTACTTCTTCTATGGGATCTGATGACCATTTTTATAACGAAGAATGTACATCCTTTTGTGAAGAATATCCAGATCTTTGTGCTGAACCAGAAGGCACTAGTTTTAGGGGGAACTGGGTTGCTCCACAAGGAAACTATTATACACAATTTTGGCCATCACTACCTG
Organism: Clostridiales bacterium; assembly: GCA_039770155.1. Classification (GTDB taxonomy): domain Bacteria; phylum Bacillota; class Clostridia; order Acetivibrionales; family JBDMZA01; genus JBDMZA01. The sequence continues at coordinate 6,805 of JBDMZA010000592.1, read as the reverse complement.
GCGAAAGAGATAATTATTTGAGTTGTGGTGAATGCTTTGAAATTTCAATGACCAAGAAAGATGGTACAGACTATACATCGGGAGAATCAGGATATACAGCTCCGATAATTGCAACAGTAGCTGACTCTTGCCCATGTTCAGCAAATTCTAAATGGTGTTGTGGAGCAGGACGAAATCATTGTTATGAAGTTTCTGATTTCAAGTATGGCTGTCCAATGCCACCAATTCCATCAGCTCCAACAGATAGAGACCCACTTCCAGATGAAAGCATACACATAGATCTATGCAGTATTGCAATGGCACGTTTACAATCTGGCGATGCTAGTGGGGGAATTGTTGATGGTGTAATACCCGTCAAATACCGTCGTGTACCTTGTCCTGTAGTAGGAAACGTACATATCTGGCTTCTTAATGGTGCTGATAAATATTATTTCTCTTTAAGTGTAGTTAATGTAGCTAATCTTGGTTCAGTTACTAATGTTCAGGCTCAAATGGAATCTGGTAAATGGGTTACATTACAAAGAGACCCTAACTATACAAGTTCAAGACCACAAGAACGTTATGGTACATGGGTAACACCACCAGGCACAGGTCCGTTTGCTCTTCCTGTTTCTTTAAGATTTACTGATGCCTCAGGTAAAACTATTGAGTCACTATCAGCAATAACTAGTTGGAAACCTGAAAATCCAGATATGGCAAATAATTACTTAATAGATACAGGTGTACAATTCTAAAATTATTAATAAAATTTTGATGTATTTTAAATAATGTTTATAAAACCTTTGATAATTTTTGTTTCAAAGGTTTTTTCTTTTAAACAAATACTATTGGCTTTAATTTAGGCTCTTCACTATTTATACCTAGTATTTCAGATGCTAACTATACCTCAAACAATTATAAGTTTAATCGTCTGTTATCACAGATATAATAGCTTTTGGTAGAGATATAAAATATTTATATTAAAACAATTAAAAAATCATTAGTACACATTGGGATAGTATTTTCAAATATTGGAGTAAAATCTTTGAAAAATTATGATGAATAGTTATTTTTAGAGAATATTTATTGAAGACCATGAAGTTTAAATATCCATTAGGCTATATTTATTAATAGAGTCTAATGGATATTAATTGTAAAGTTTGAATTATTTTAATTTAATTAAAATGTTTGATTAAAACATAATAAAACATTTATTAAGACAACTTTTTTCTGAAAATGACGATGTTTTAATGGATTTTTAAAAAAGTTGTCTAGTTTATTTTTTGATTTTGCCTAAATTAATTAACTACAATGGTTATGGTTTTACTTACCTTTTCACCATTAGTGCCCACAGCTACTAAAGTATATGATCTCGTTATATTGGGAGTTAAAGATATTGATCCATCAGCAGGTCTGTCTGCAAGAGTAATTCCATCGGATGTAACTATGGAACAACTGCTTACATTATCAGTATCCCACGTAATTGACACTAAAGTTCCTCTGGAAACACTATATGAACTTGCTTTAAATACATTGATTACAGGTTCATCTTGTTTTTTAACTACATTAACTGTTACTTTAGCACTTACCATTTCACCATTGTATCCAACAGCAAGTAGGACATAAGTTGTTGAAGCTAATGGCCAAACCTTGATTGAATCTTTTGTTACATTTGGATTACATTCTATTTGCTTTTCTAATCCGACAATTTCAATACTTTTAGCATTAAGAACCTTATAATTTAATGTAACAGTATCACCTAGTTCTATTTCACTGTCTGATGCAGTGAAATATTTGATAGAGACTTTACCTTTTGCATCAACATTAACTGTTATAGCTTTACTTTTCATGGAACCATCGGAAGCATGTGCAAGTAGGACATAAGTTGTTGAAGTAAATGGAAGAACTTCTAATTTGCCGACTAATGGAAGCTTGTCCTCAGGTAATTTTTCCAAACCAACAATTTCTATTGATTGAGCATTAGAGACATTCCACTTAAGTGTAACTGTATCACCGGCAGATATACTAGTTGCACTTGAAGTGAAGGAATTAATGACAGGAGATGTAACAGCTGATACTGTTGCAACAGTACTGAATACAAGTACTATCACCAAAATAATAGATAAACTTAGTTTTGATAATTTTATTACCAAAATTAACACTCCTTCCAAATTAAAACAATTAAACAATACTGTTATAATTATATTACAGTTATAAATAAATGTCAATTATGACAAAAATTTAAATTTATTAATTAAAGTTTATTAATTAAAATACATAAAAATAAATAAAATGACATAAATATATATAAATATTACTAAAAATGGTAGCTGTTTTTGATATTAGGTATAATCAAAAAATAAACTCCCATTCTTTAGAATCAATTTGTACATTTCAACAAAAAAAATTATGAAACTAATTACTTTGGGCAATATTTCCAAAATATACTTCTGAAAAATTTTACAATACTTAGCTCTTTACAAACAATTTATACTAATATTCTCATCATTTATTTTGTCAATTTCAAAGTCCATGTTAGTTAATTTAACACTTATAGCCTCATTCTTAAAATTTTTAGCATTTAAAAATGTACTTTTATTATACTTATTGTTTGTTTTGAGATTATAACCTAATGTAGACAAATTTTATCATTTATGCTTATAATTAAAGCACAATCAAAAATTCCATAAGACAATTTTTTTCTGAAAATATCGATGGTTTAATGAATTTTCAAAAAAAGTTGACTAGTTTGTTTTTTGATTCTGCCTAAAGTCTATTAATTTACTATGTTCTTTGTCATTTTATTTTAAGGAGAAATGTAATGAATAAATTTAATAACAAAAAAATAAATATACCGAGTTTAACAAATTATGTATTAATCTCTTTCACAATTTTTATTGCTTTAGCACTAGCAATCTTGGAGCAAAATCTCCAATTCAAAATTATCATTATAGCAATTATGTTTATATTTTTGATAGTTACATTTTTGATGATTAGGATAAAAAATAATAGTATAAAAACAGAATATAATTCTTTGAATGAATCAAATAATCGAAGAAATATAGAACAAATATTTGAAAATGCGTCAGATAATGTAAAAGTAGAATTATTGAGTGAAATTTTATCAGAAGTAAATGGTTACTCAAAAAAGTTGGAAACATATTATAATCTATTGTCTACTTATTTAAGTAATATTTCTAATGAATCTACCTATCATGAAGATAATAACAATATGATTAAATTGGTAATAGAAACTTTAAGTAATTTACCTAAATATGATATAAACAATAAAGTAGTATGTCCATATATAAACAATATTGTTATAAAAAATATATCACTTAGAAATATTAACTTTAATAATTTTGTTTTTTTTGAGTCAACATTTGTAAATATGGATTTTTCAAATTCAACATTTATTAATTCTAATTTTATTGGAACTAATTTTACTGGAGGAAGTATTGAATCATGTAATTTCAGAAATGCTAAATTTGGTTACAAATTAGGTAATGCAGCAACTCCTAGTAAAATTAATAAATTTACTAGGACTAATTTGGGATCAACTAATTTTGGGGCTTCAAAAATTAAGTATTGTGAATTTATTAGTGTTAAAAACATAGCAATGGATAAGTTGCTTCTCTTGCAGCGTAAATTTGGTAAAGAGAAATTAGTTATATATCCTAAACCAAGTTTAGTACCAAATATTGATGATTTGAGATGGAGAGATTTAATACTTGGTAATATAAATCACGAATTCAAATGTATTCCAGCTTCATTTTTACTTTCAAGATTAAGAGACCGAATTAAATATGATAATTCAGAAACTTCTATTACAAAGTGTATAAAAGAAGTTCATGTTTTTTTCTGTAAATATCAATCACTTATATCTGATGACATACAAAAAATATTTAATTAACTTGGAGGTAAACTATATGCTGTACTCATTTAATGATATTTCTAAAAAAATTAATAATAATGAACTATTAATACTAGCTGGTGATGAACAACTACTAAAAAAATTGCCTAGAGGAACTTGGATAGGTGGAACTATACCATATTTCATTGATAAAAATGGAGGAGTGTTTACAAAAGATAAAATTTTTGTAAATGAGCTTCCAAGTTATATAAGCAACTTTGAAATTAAATACTACGATGAGAAAAACATAGAAAAAATTGCTATTGAAGCACCAGAAAATGGATTCACTTTTTTGATTATTCCAGCTTCTAGTGAAATACATACAAAATATTCCCAAGGTGCTCCTAGTTATGAAGATATATTTATGAAACCTATTATTGGATGGATATCTGGTGTGTCACTAGATGATATTGGAAAAGAATCTGCAAAAGTAATAGATGGAACAACTGGTGAAATTTCTGATACAAAAGCTATTGCGATTCATTTAGAATTAAAATTGGATATGATGGCGAATATAGGTATAATAAATATATTTGAGCAAGGAAATGGAGATATAATTGAGTTTGATTCAGAAGGATTTTCTGTTGAGGATTGTTTAGTAAATGGTAAAAAACAAAATTTTTATGATTATATAACAATAAATAAATTTGATACTAGATTACCAATAGTTGCTAACTATTGTGGTGCAATGGTAAACGTTAGTTTTCAAAGTGTAGATGAAAAAGAAAAAAAAGTTAATTTTTATGCTCCTGTTTTTAAGAACATTAAGTATAAAATTGCTGCACCTATTGATAATTATATTCAGGAGTTTGAAAAAGCTATTCAATATACTGGAGAAAAATCAACAGTACTTTCTTGTAATTGTATTTTAAATTATTTATATGGTGACCTAGAAGGTAAAAGAACATCAAATTTTTTAAGTCCAATAACTTTTGGAGAAATCGCTTATCAGTTATTAAATCAAACTCTTGTATATCTTGAAATAAACGAATTTTAAGATTAATTATATTAAGTAAAAAATTTCATAAAATTATCAATTTTGATAATTTATTAAGAATAAATATTTTAATTTTAACTTAAGGATATTAAAAAAATTAATTAACTTTTTATAAAAATTTGTTGAAAAATTGATATTTTTAGAGAAAGATTGTCTTGTAAGGTTTTTGATTGTAGCTAATTTAATATCAGAAACTAAATATAGTAAAAGTATTAATATTTATGATTTAATTCATATTTAGTGTGTTTGACATGCTGTGTTTTATGCTTTAAACTGTAATATATGGAATAAATTATTATGTAGAGAGGAAATGAAAATATGTGGAGTAAAGACATTAATATTAACCAAGTTGTGGAGATAAGATCAAAGTCAACCATTTATTTAGGAGTAGGTGCAATAAAAAAAATTGAAGAAATATCAAAAAAATTAAAAGATCTTGGTATATCAAAGGTTGTTGTTGTAACAGGTAAAAAATCATATATAAAAACTGGTGCTTGGGATTATTGTAAAAAAGCTTTTGAAGAAAATGATATCAAGTATACTATTTATGATAAGGTTACACCGAATCCTGAAGTAGATCATGTTGATGAAGCAACACAACAAGCAATAGATTTTAAGGCACAAGCTGTAATTTCTATAGGTGGTGGAAGTCCTATTGATGCTGCTAAAAGTGTTGCTGTATTGATGAAGTATCCTGATAAAAATGCTCGTGATTTATATGAGTATAAGTTTAATCCTGAAAAAGCTGTTCCAATAGTTGCAGTTAATCTTACACATGGTACTGGTACTGAAATAGACAGATTTGCTGTAGTAACAATTCCTGAAAAAAAATATAAACCATATATAGCAGTTGATTGTGTTTATCCAATGTTTTCAATAGATGACCCTGCTTTAATGGTTACATTGCCTAAAGAACAAACTTTATATGTTAGTATAGATGCAATAAATCATGTAGTTGAAGCAAGTACTTCAAAGGCAGCATCCCCCTATTCTATTTTGCTTGGTAAAGAAGCTATACGTCTTGTAGCAAAATATTTACCAATTGCAATAGATGATTCTAAAAATCTTGAAGCAAGATATTACTTAACTTATGCCTCAATGATAGCTGGAATTTCTTTCGATAATGGTTTACTTCATTTCACACATGCATTAGAACATCCATTGAGTGCAGTACAAACAGAACTCACACATGGATTAGGTTTGTCATTGTTACTTCCTTCAGTATTAAAGGAAACTTATAAAGAACGTGGAGCTACTTTAGCTGATTTATTGGAACCAATCGTACCAAATTTAACAGGACATCCAGATGAATCAGAAAAAGTTTTTGAAGGTGTAAAAACATGGCTTAGTGATTTAGGTGTAAATATGGGTTTAGCAAATAATGGATTTACTAAAGATCAAATTGATGAATTAACTGAATTAGTTTTTATCACACCAGGTTTGGAAGGATTAATTCAACTAGCTCCTGGACAAGGAAATAAAGATGTTGTAAAAGAAATATATAATAATTCGTTATAATATATTAAATAATTTAATTGTTGCAGTAAATTGTGGATCACATGATTTTTTTTCTTGGTACAGTTAACATGACAGTAAATGAAGAAACTATTAGTAAACATGTAAGAAAGCAATGAGTTGAAAAATATTATAAGAAGTTACATAAACAAAAAATAAATTATGAGCAGGTAAGATTTTGTTGAGAAATTTCAATTGGAAGATAAATGAAACTTTGATACCTCATGGACTATGTTCCAGGGGTATTTCATTTCTGTATTTATTATTTTCCTGTAATTGACAAAAAAATAATAATATATTATACTGATGGTATACTAATGTACTTATAGTATATTAGTGATTTTTAGAATATATAATTTGAATAGTATTGTCAATAAAATTTTAGGAGTTGTTGTATGCTT
>JBDMZA010000591.1:0-2833 GCA_039770155.1 Clostridiales bacterium | reverse complement strand
TTATAATAACTTAAAGGGTATCCAAAAAAATTAATCCTCATTCTTAATAACTGAACAAAAATACAATAATTCAGTAAATTCTAAAGGATATCAAAAAAAATATATTGTCATTCTTAAATAATGTGAAGAATACAATACTATTTTTTAGGATCTTCTAAAGCAAAAAAAAATGTGGTATTATTTTTAATTATCCTAAAATAAAAAAATTACTCTAATGGGTTTATGTGCATAAATCCAAATACTATTTTTGCAAATTAGGAGGAACTATTATGGTATCACAAAAACTTCAAAATAATTTAAATAACTCATCTTGGATAAGAGCCATGTTTGAGGAAGGTGAAAAATTGGTCAATCAGTTTGGAGAAGAAAATGTTTTTGATTATAGCTTAGGTAATCCAGACTATGAACCACCTTATCAAGTTCTTGAATCATTAAAAAAACATGCAACTAATGGTAAAAATATACATCAATACATGAATAATGCAGGTTATATTGATGTTAGAAAACAAGTTGCAAATAAAATTTCTAAAGAATTCAAAAATAATGTTCCAAATAAAAATATTGTTATGACATGTGGAGCTGCTGGTGGATTAAATGTTGTTCTTAAAACAATTTTAAATGATTCTGATGAGGTAATAGTTTTTTCACCTTATTTTGCAGAATATAAATTTTATATCGACAATCATAATGGTAAATTTGTATCTGTATCCACTGACTCTAACACCTTCGAACCAGATCTTAAGGAATTGTCAAAAAAAATAACTTCTCGTTCAAAAGCTATTATTATAAATTCACCAAATAATCCTACAGGTATCGTTTATTCTGAGGAAATTCTAAAGAATTTATCAAAAGTAATATCTAAAAAAGAATTAGAATTGGGTATAAAAATTCTTGTAATTTCTGATGAACCATATACAAAACTACTTTATGATAATATAAAAATACCTCATATTTTTAGTTATTTTAATAATTCTGTAATAATTAATTCATATAGTAAATCTATGGCTTTAGCAGGAGAAAGAATCGGATATATTGCAGTTCATCCTAAATTGGAAAATTTAGAATTATTTATGTCAGGACTTATATTTGCAAATAGAATTCTTGGATTTGTTAATGCTCCATCACTTTTTCAAAAAGTTATTGCAGACTCATTAGATATTTCAATCGACATGAAAGAATACCAAAAAAGACGTGATTTTTTATACAATAACTTAATTGAATTAGGCTTTAATTGTATTAAACCACAAGGTGCATTTTATTTATTTCCCAAAACGCCTATAGATGATGATATATCATTTGCTAAACATGCAACTAAATATAATTTATTATTAGTTCCTGGAACAGGTTTTGGTTGTCCAGGTTATGTAAGAATAGCCTTTTGCATAAATTTCTCAAAAATAAAAAAATCTATTCATTCATTTAGAAAATTGGCATTTGATTTTGATATGGTTCCATCAAACTTAAGACAAAGCAGTTATTAATTTTTAATATAGAAATAATCTACAAATAAGGTCTAATCAAAAATTTCATAAGACAACTTTTTTCTGAAAATGCCGATGATTTAACTGATTTTCAAAAAAAGTTGTCTAGTTTATTTTTTGGTTCTGCCTAAGATCGAAAGGAAAATCTAAAAGATCTAATTTTAAAAAAGTTAATCTGCTATAAATAGATCTGTAGATAAATATCTTTCACCATTATCAGGTAATATACAAACTATTCTCTTACCACTATTCTCTTCTTTTAGCGCTAGTTTTGCTCCAGCAGCAATAGCAGCCCCTGATGAAATTCCAACTAGCAATCCTTCAGTAATAGCAACATTTCTCGCTGTTTCTAAAGCTTCTTCATTTTTTATTGTTATTATTTCATCAATTATTTCTTTATTTAAAACTTCAGGTATAAAGCCCGCTCCTATTCCTTGTATCTTATGTGGTCCTGGATTACCTCCAGATAAAACAGGTGAACTATATGGTTCAACAGCAACAATTTTAACATTAGGAACTCTTTCCTTTAAAATTTCACCAACACCTGTTATTGTACCTCCTGTACCGATCCCTGAAACAAAAATATCAATTTTTCCATTTGTATCATTTATAATTTCTAAAGCTGTTGTTTTTCTATGTATTTCTGGATTTGCTAAATTTTTAAATTGTTGAGGAATAAAAGAATTTTCTTTCTCCTTTGCTAACTCCTCAGCTTTTTTTATAGCACCTTTCATACCTTCTATCCCTGGAGTCAAAACTAGTCCAGCTCCATAGGCCTTTAATAATTTTCTTCTCTCAATACTCATAGTTTCTGGCATTACAAGTATTAATTTATATCCCTTCACAGCAGCTGCAAAAGCCAACGCAATTCCTGTATTGCCACTTGTAGCTTCAATAATTGTGGTATCTTTATTAATCAAACCAGATTTCTCAGCTTCCTCAAGCATGGCATTTCCAATTCTACATTTAACACTACCTGACGGATTATAATATTCTAACTTCCCAATTAAAACACCTTTAGTTTTAATACTTTTTCCATAAGAAACTAATTCCAAAAGAGGAGTATTACCTATTAAATCCGTTAATTTCTTAGCTATTTTTGACATATAATCACCCCAATATTTTTTAATTACCAAAAAATAAATCTACATTTTAAAATAATGTGATATTATTTTTCAGGATTTCCTATCGAGTAATTCATTGTATAATTAAAAATTCAAACAATGATAATAATTCAGCATTATTTTTTAGGTTTTATTAAGGCATAATCAAAAATTTCATAAGACAATTTTTTTCTGAAAATATCGATGGTTTAACGAATTTTCAAAAAAAGTTGACTAGTTTATTTTTTG